>JAGXFZ010000023.1 GCA_024637055.1 Gracilibacter sp.
CGGGTGTAAGACAGATGGATTCTCTGGAAAGTAAAAACTTGCTTATCGAAAATACGCGTATGGACTTGCTTGGTAATGAGCTAGTGCTGGTTACTGCTAAAGATAAAGAAACTGATAAAAATAAAGCAAATGTAGAAGTTACTAGCTTAAGCGATCTGAACAAGCCAGGAATTAAACAGATCGGCGTGGCTATTCC
This sequence comes from Gracilibacter sp., assembly GCA_024637055.1. GTDB lineage: Bacteria > Bacillota > Desulfitobacteriia > Desulfitobacteriales > Syntrophobotulaceae > Gracilibacter. The sequence continues at coordinate 197 of JAGXFZ010000023.1, forward strand.
AGAAACTACTCCGGCCGGAAAATATGCACAAGAGGCTTTGGTTAACTCCGGATATTGGGATTCTTTACAATCCAAATTTGTATTTGCTAAAGATGTTAAACAAGTACTTGCTTATGTTGAAACAGGGAATGTAGATGCCGGATTTGTATATTTATCGGATTTTAAAAGTTCAAATAAAGTGGATCTAATGCTAAAAGTACCTGAGAATTTGTATGAAACTATTATTTATCCAGCTGCGATAATAACAGATACCAAGAATAAGGAAGATGCAGAAGATTTTATGGAATACCTCCAAGGTTCTGAAGCGAAACAGGTATTCGTTAAGTATGGCTTCAAGACACTGAGATAAATTGGTATAAACTCAACAAATAATGAAAGGGGAAAAGAAAATGGCGAAAGTAATAGCGGTCAATATCAGTAAGGAAAAAGGGGTACCCAAAGAACCAATAGAGAAAGGCTATTTTGAAGTTGATCATGGACTGGTTGGAGATGCCCATGCGGCTGATTGGCATAGGCAGGTCAGTATTTTAGGAACGGAGAGCATTGATAAGATTAGAGCAAAGCTAGATAGTATAGATGTCGGGATGTTCGCTGAGAACATTACGAGTGAAGGTATAATTGTCCATGAGTTACCTATTGGAACGAAGTTGAAGGTTGGAGAAACTGTTATGGAAGTTACCCAGATAGGTAAAGAATGTCATGGAGGCTGCTCTATAAGGCAACTCGTTGGCGATTGTGTCATGCCTCGAGAAGGGATATTTACTAAGGTTATCTGTCCAGGGTGGGTGAAAAAAGGAGATGAAATCGAAGTTATCTCTTAGCTTAAAATTTAATGCGGGTTACTTAAAGGCCAAGAAAACTTAGTATAAAAATCTGCAGTTATGCAAAACATTGAGTTATTTACTTATTCAAAAATTAAAATAGTCAAAAGATTATCTGAAAATTTATTATTTATTATGTTGACTTGATTTTGAATGTTAGGCATACTAAATAAAAGAATTACCTATTACATAGTTTTGTATCAGGTGTTTATGCTAAAATGAAGTCACCTGATGTATTCATGAATGGAGGGCCTTTAAGTGACCGAAAGATATGTTCAGACTCTGGAAAGAGCGTTGGATATTTTAGAAGTGTTATCAAGAGCCGAAGAGTCTCTAGGTGTAACTGAGATAGGAAACAGAATTGGATTGCACAAGAGTACGGTCCACAGAATACTACAGACTCTTTGTTATAGAGGATATGTAGAAAAGGAAAAAGATAGAGAACGCTATCGTCTTGGTATCAAGATAGTCGAACTTGGGATTACGTTCTTTAATGATTTGGAAATTCGTAAAGTCGCAGCAGGGTTCTTGGTTCTCTTGGCTAAATCTTTCGATGAAGTGGTGCATTTAGTGCTTCCGGATGATGGAGAGATTGTCTATATAGATAGAAGAGAAAGCTCTCAGGTTATCAGTATGCACTCTAAAGTAGGAAGACGAGCACCAATGCATTGTACAGCAGTAGGGAAAGCGATACTTTCAACTTTACCCGAAGAGGAAGTCAGACATATTCTAAAGGTAAAAGGTATGCTAGGATTCACGCCCAAGACTATTATTGACCCTGATGTTCTAATAGAGCAGCTCAAAGATATTCGTAAGTCAGGTATTGCTCTGGAAGCGGAAGAAAATGAAGTGGGAATTTTTTGTTTGGGAACTCCAATCTTTGATTATTCAGGTAGAGCTATAGGTGCTATCAGTGTTTCTGGTCCTGCGAATCGGATCAAAGAGAAAGGTATAGAACGGATAGGAGAAGAAATAAAAAAAGCTGGGCAGGAGATGTCAGCAAAATTAGGGTATTCATATTATAGACATGAAATGTAAGTGGAATTATAAACATAACGTATAAAATCTAAGAAAAACGCTTGACTGTTGACTGAATTGGGTTCATAATATTCTTAACAGTAGAATGAAACAGTGTTTCACTGGGTGAGACAAGAATACTAAGGAATATTTTGCGTTAGTTTGCATATTATATCATTATATTTCAGAAATTCTCTCTAAAGAAGTTCATATTCTTTTTAAGAATAAAATGAAACGCTGTTTTAAAGAGTGAAACAAACGGAGGTGAAACTATCATGTTGAGAATAATGTCAATGTCCTACAATGAAGCTAGAGAATGCGCGGGATGTTCTCTTAGAGATGAGAAACAAGTATCTACGTATATTCTTTCTTTTCAGATTGCTGGAGAATTGCTCAAACAGAATCAAGGTGACTGGGATATCACTAGTAAGGAAATAATTCTTAAACTAGAGGGTTTTGCTGATCCCGTCGTTATAGATGTTAGTTCAGGAACAATAACTTACGGGACAGTTGCAATGCCTTTCTATAATCGTTATTCTCCTGAAAAGGGTGTTAAGGTATTGGTTGATGAAGTTTGTTCGGATTTATCTATTTCTTGCGGACAAGATTCCAATAATTCCGAGTTCCTTTTTAATGCTTTTGTAAAATTAGTAGAAATATTTCATGCGCGTTGCGATCTGCGAATTGGACCTAGCAAGACAAAAGGTGAGTGGGAGATGAGCTTAAGTCAGGATGGACCTTTTGCATGGATTGGTGAAGATAATATCGCTGAGAACCGTTTTGGGGAGAAGATGGATATCAGCCAGTGGAAGAATCTAAGACCAGAAAAAGTAGCGACTTATATTTTTGGTTTTAACCGCTTCTGTAAACATTTCCAATGCCCCATGAAGTAAACTAGCAAGCTATCTTTTTTGGGATTGTGTGAAACAGCGTATCACCTGATGAAACAAAAAGTATAAAGAAAGGGATCCCGAATCTCAACTGTATAAAAAAAGAGAGAAAAACATGAGGGGTTAGTCATGTTGGGGAGATAAAGAAACGGTTGCAGTTCCGAATTATATATGGGATCCCAATTTATAAATTATATTATTAAGGTGTATTTGCGTAAATACACCATTTTTTATAAATATTTTGGTCTGGATTTTTTTTTACTCAGCGTAAGTTTTTCTAGGAGGTAAACTATGATACATAATAAGCGGCAGGGGATAATAGAATCTAAGGAATTAGCGAAGAGCATGCGTAAGGATATTTTATTAATGACTCATCGTGCTAAGGGTGGTCATCCAGGTGGCTGCCTTTCAGCTACTGATATAATGGCTGTTCTTTACAAGTGTTTTATGAGGATAGATCCCCAAAAACCTTTATGGTCGGGTAGAGATTATTTCTTCTTATCTAAAGGACATGCAGTACCTGCTCAATATGCTGTCTTGATGGAGATGGGCTTTCTTGATAAAGAAGAGATTAAGGATTTCAGAGAAATAGAGGGGAGACTCCCAGCCTACCCCAGTTGTGAAAGCACTCCTGGGATAGATATGGCTTCTGGTTCCCTCGGGCAAGGTCTATCCATCGCAAATGGTACTGCTCTGGCTGCCAAACTTAATAACTCTGAGCAGAGAGCATATGTCATGCTAGGGGATGGTGAACTTCATGAAGGCCAGGTCTGGGAAGCTATGATGACCGCTGCTCATTATAAACTAGATAATGTTTGTGCAATCGTTGATTATAATAAGCTTCAACTAGATGGTACAGTAGAAGAAGTTAAAACGTTAGGGGATCTTACTGCTAAGTGGTCTTCCTTCGGCTGGAAGACTATAGAGATTGATGGTCATGATTTTGAACAGATATATAATTCTTTTGCAGAAGCTATGCAATTTAAGAGAGGACCCACAGTTATAATAGCTCATACTATTAAAGGTAAAGGGGTATCTTTCATGGAAGATGAAGTGGGTTGGCATTGTGCATCTCCAACAGATGAACAATTGGAAATAGCGATGAAGGAGTTGAGCTGATGAAGATAGCACCGCGTGAAGCTTACGGCCAAGCTCTGGTAGAGTTAGGACAAGAGAATAAGGATGTAGTTGTACTTGATGCAGATGTAGCCAAGGCCTCCATGACTGTAATGTTTAAAGAAGCTTTTCCGGATAGGTTCTTCAACCTAGGGATAGCGGAATCCGATATAGTAGGAACGGGTGCGGGGTTTGCTGTTGCAGGTAAAATCCCATTTGTGAATGCCTATGCCAATTTTCTACTAGGTAATGGTTGGGATCAAATAAGAATATCAGTCTGTTACGCGAATAAAAATGTTAAGATAATTGGACATAATATTGGCGCTTCTTCCGGCAAGGATGGCCCTACTCATTTACCACTGGAAGATATCGCACTTACCAGAGCATTCCCAGGGATGACTGTTATTGAAGCTGCCGACGGTATAGAAGTGAAAAAAGCTGTCCGGGCTCTTGCTAAACATGTTGGGCCGGCCTATATGAGAGTAGGAAGGCTACCTATACCTGTGATCACGAAGGAAGAAGATGAATTTGAAATTGGCAAAGCTAACATTATTCGCAAGGGAAAAGATGTGACCATTATTGCCTGTGGGGTGATGGTATCTAAAGCATTGGAAGCAGCAGAGTGTCTAGCAGAAAGAGGAATAGAAGCAGAAATCATAAATATGCATACTATCAAACCTCTAGATACACTGACCATTCTTAATTCCGTAGCTAAAACTGGGGCTGTAGTTACTGCTGAGGAGCATACTGTAATTGGGGGCCTTGGAGGAGCGGTAGCGGAATTTCTGGCGTGTACGAAACCTGTACCGATGAGGATAGTTGGCTCGCCAGACAGATTTGGAGTCTGTGGGACGTATGAAGAGATTCATGAGGTTTTAGGCCTTACGGTCGCTAATATCACTGAAACTTCGATAAGTTTAGTACTCTTGAAATAGAGACATAACCTAAAATTAATGGACATATTAGTAATAAGTAGAAACAGGCCTTTTCTTTGCACTAAGACATTTTGCAAAACTTTCGGCAAAAGAAAGGATAAAAAAAGTAGTTATAAGTATTGCGATATAATCTAAATAATAATAGTATTAAATCGAAAGCCTTGTCTCCAAATCAAAAATGTAAAAGGCTACAAAAGAAACTTAAAATAATGTCGAAAAAACACCTATTGTAGAATTAATAACACGATTATTTAGGAATTGGAAGAATTATAAAAAGCAGATATACTTATTGCCTTTTACAAAAATTAATTAATAAATTGAGAAATGATTAGGATTTAGGGATAATATAGGTAATTCAATGAATTTGAAAGTGGAAATATATAGGGAAAAAGAAAATAATATCTTTCACAAAGACTGATTATTCTAAAATTTTAAACAACAAATACTATGAAAATTCGAATAATGACGATATAATATACGTCAGGTAACAAACTTTTTAGTTACAATATAACTATACTATTGCTTGGACTGTATTAAGGTCTAGGCGAGAAGGGGGAATTAAAGTGGGGGTATTGGCAGAAGTTTATGAAAAGCTGAATACGTGTGGCAAATGTGGTTTCTGTCACGGGGCTTGTAAGACCTACAAGAAGGATGGAGCCGAATACATGGTTGCCAGGGGAAGAGTTCAGCTCATCAAGGCTCTAGCTGACAACAAAATCGATGCCGATTCGGACTATGAGGATGTTGTCAATAGTTGTCTACTCTGCGGAGAATGTGCAGTAGCTTGCCCTAGTGGTGTTAAAGGCCATGAACTGGTGCTTGCAGCTCGTCGCGATCTCAAACTGAGAAAAGGTACTAAACCTTTCGCGAAATCTCTGGTATTAAAAAGCTTGACCAAACCCGGTAGACTTTCATTCGGATTTAGTTTCTTCGCCGGTCCAGGTAAGAAAATACTCAAGATGATAGACGGAGTACAATTCGTCCGTGGTATTGATGTTCTTTCTATGCCTGCAGCTAAGACACCGTTCTCCAAACAGGTTCCAGAGGTTATCACTGTTGCTAATCCTAAGAAAAAAGTAGCTTTCTATGTGGGTTGCTTCTTGAATCACTCTTTGGTAGATTCTGCTCATTCTGTAGTTAAGGTTCTAACTAAGAATGATGTTGAAGTGACAGTTCCGAGAGAACAACCATGTTGTGGATTACCTCAGTATGTGTACGGAGATTTTGAATCTGCGAAAGCTCAAGGCAAGAAAGTAATAAACGAATTCGGTAAATATGATGCAGTTATTACAGCCTGTGCTTCTTGTGCTTCTATGCTAAAAAAAGAGATGTCTGAACTATTCCATGATGATGAAGATTATTTGCCTAAAGTCAAGGAATTTTCAGAAAAGTGTTTCGAGTTTTCGGAGTATGTATCTAAAGAACTTGACACTACAAGCAAACTCAAAAATGATACACCTACAATCGTGACTTATCATGATCCATGTCATATGGTCCGTTATAATAAGATTACAGAAGAGCCACGTAACCTTTTAAAGAGTGTTCCAAGAAATAAGTATGTTGAAATGTTCGAAGCCAACAGATGTTGTGGTGCGGCAGGTCTGGTGCAGGCATTCTATCATGATCTTTCTTCGATGATCACTGCAGACAAAGCTCAAAACATCATGGATAGCGGTGCTGAAGTAATCGCTACAAGTTGTCCGGCATGCATGCTGAAGATTAGTAGTGGACTTAAGCTTAAAGGTTCAAAAGTTGAAGTAAAACACGTAGCAGACATTCTTGCTTCTTCGTTGAGAGACTAAGTAATATACAAAAATCAATCTACGCAATCAATCATACTAATGAACTTATTTTTATATCTAAATTTATCTTTAAGTGGTCTGACCATATACAAAGACGTTGGTCTGACAGGTGGTCTGACAAATAAATATATTATGGGTTTTTTAATCAAAATCCTAAGGAAGGGCGGGTAGTAATGAGCGATATAATTGCCAAAATTAAAGGCATTGTTGGTGACGCAAATGTTGTTACAGCTGACATGCCTCAATATCTGAAGGGAAATGAGCAACCCGCAGCTGTTGTTTTCCCCGGTTCAACCGAAGATGTTGTCGGTATAGTTAAAGCTGCATATGATGCGGACGTTAAGGTTAACGTTGGAGGTAACGTCGTAGAAACCAAAGGCTTAAGTGGTGGTATTGCTGTTGTGATGTCCAGAATGAATCAAATCGAAGAAGTCGATCCTGAAAACCTTACTTGCTGGGTTCAGGCTGGAATGAACCATCAGGAATTTGTTGAGAAGTTATCGGAAAAGAAACTGAATTTCCCTCCGGAGCCTTATGCAGTATCCACAAGCTCCATAGGCGGATGCTTCTCTATCGGCGATGTTGACAGCAAAGCTTTCAACTATTTGCCTACCAGAACTTTTATCCTGGCTTACGAATCAGTTCTCCCAACCGGAGAAGTGTACAAAGTCGGAACCAAATGCATCAAGTGCGTTTCTGGTTATGATATGATTCACTTCATCGCCGGAAGCCGTGCTACCTTTGGCATTCTGACCAGGGTCCTTGTCAAATTGTTGCCGGCGCCTCAAGCCGCTAAAGCTGTTGTTGCTGATGTTCCATCACTCGCAGCTGCTGCTAAGGCTTTCAAAGCTATTCAGAAGCGTAAAGTTTTTCCAACAAGGCTGAACGCGTTGAATAAAGCCCTGGGTAATGAAGTCATGGAAACAAGCGGTTGCTTAGTTTTGGTTGACATCGAGGGCTTTCCCGTTTCCACTGCGCAATATGCGAAGGAAGTTGAGGCAGAGCTTAAGATTGCTGGTGCATCATTCACAAAGGTTATTGAAGACAAAGCTGAATATGATGAGTTGTGGTCAAAATGGCTCAAAGTTCGCGAAAAAATTAATCTGGAAGAGAATAAGGTTAAATTTACTGTAGGTCCTGCTAAAGTGGTTAACGCTCTCGGTAGTCTTTCCGGTATTGTCAGCAATATCGAAGAGAACCCAGGTGTCCTAGTTGAAGGTCTGAATGGTAAAATTACCGTATTCACCGATCCGGATGCCAATGCAGCAGCTATCAATAATATGGCTATGGGCCTTGGTGGTAACGTATCTGGTCTCCTTGGAAGCCAGCTCCGCTGCAAAGCTTATAACGATAATGAAATGCTCGAAGAAATCTCCCGTGTTCTTAATTCCATCCGCAGTGAGTTTGATCCCAAAGGGATTATGGCGCCTGGAATTAAATTATAGGAAACTTGTTTGAAAAGGAGGTAAGTATATGTTAAGCCAAAGCGTCATAACTAAGTTAAAAAGTATTTGCGGCGAAAAGGATGTCATCACCAGTAAGATTGGTATGTATGCCTATGGATATGACGGCACAATGTTAGAAGGCTCACACGTAGGCATCGTTTTCCCTGAATCAACCCAAGAAGTAGTTGATCTTGTTAACTTCTGCCGTGAGCAGGGGATAGCCATTGTTCCCCGTGGAGCAGGGACCAATGTGAGTGGAGGAACCCTCCCGAGTGATGGTAGTATTGTCATGAATTTCGCTCGTATGAAGAAATTATTAGAAATTGATCTGGAAAACTATGTAGCCATTGTAGAGCCAGGGGTCGTTAACTGGGATATTCAAGAAACCCTAGCTAAATACGGATATTATTATCCACCAGACCCTGCGTCATGGAAAGCTTCAACTCTAGGCGGTAATCTGGGTGAGTCCTCCGGTGGACCCAAATGCTTTAAATATGGTGTTACTCGTGACTTCATATATGGTTTGGAAGTAGTTCTCCCAACCGGCAAGGTTATCTGGGTCGGCGGCAGAGATTTCTCCAGTGAACCTATGTATGATCTGACAAGGATTTTGGTCGGTTCAGAAGGTACTATTGGTTTTATTACCAAGGCTGCTATTCGTATTCAACCAATTCCTGAGGCTAAACGTACTATGCTAGCTATTTTTAACACGCCGGAAGACGCTTCCCAAGCAGTCGCAGATATCGTCTCAGCAGGTATTATTCCGACAACTTTGGAGATGATGGATAATCTGATTATCAATACGACTGAAGATCACTGTGGTGCCGGGAATCCCCGCGATGCCGGAGCTCTTCTAATTATTGAGGTTGACGGACACCCGGGAGATTTGGAAGCGCAAGTCGAGACGATTGGCGAAGTCGCCAAGAAAGCCAATTCCAAAGATTTTAAAGTTGCTACATCGGCAGCCGAAGTGGATAAAATTTGGCTTGCCCGACGCGTTGCTTTCGGATCTGTTGCTCGCGTTAAACCGAACTATGGCGTTAATGATATTACGGTTCCGAGGAGTAATTTCCCAAAAGCTATTGCTGCAATCGAAAAAGTAAAGAAAGATTTTGGCGTGACCATCGGAACTGTTGCCCATGCCGGTGACGGAAATCTCCATCCGCTAATTCTATTTGATCAAAGGAATAAGGATGAAGTTGATTCCCTCCATGCTGCAGAAATGGAACTCTGTAGGATAGCTATTGATCTTGAAGGCACAATAAGTGGTGAGCACGGAATCGGCATTTTGAAAAAGGCCCTTCTTCCCAAAGAATTTGGACCAGTAGGAATGGATGTATTCAAAAAGGTCAAGAGATCCTTCGATCCGCAGAACCAATTCAACCCCGGCAAATTAATCGATCTATAGAAACAGACGAGGGGACATGTCTGTCCCCTCTAAAGTTAGGGACGGTTCTTTACTTTACTATTGCAAAAACTAAGCAATGCGAATATAATATAGTATATACCCCTGGGGGGTATATACTATATTATAGGAGAGAGTACCATGAAAAAGTATGCTGTTATCGATTCTGCGGTCTGTGACCGCTCGGCGGGATGTCCTGCAATCCGAGTATGCCCTGTAGAAGCTATATCTCACGAGAAGTTGAGTATGTTTTCATACGGACCTTCTGTTGTTGATACAGATAAATGTACAGGTTGTTCCAAATGCTTGAATTATTGTCCGCCCAAAGCTATAAAAATGCATGCACGTGATGAACAGAAATTAAGCAAAAAATAGTTGTTTGACAGGCACGGGGTTATTAAGTATAATTCAGTTTGCGTGTTAAACGGTGGGGTGTCGCCAAGCGGTAAGGCATCGGACTCTGACTCCGACACCGGTGGTTCGAATCCATCCACCCCAGCCATTTTGATTCTGGTTAAGCGTTATGTGTATCTATGGAAGAAATGGTATAAAATTTAGCTTGCACTATGTTAGTAGTTAAGATATAATCTAATTCGGCTTTATTATTGCGGGAATGGCGGAACTGGCAGACGCACTGGATTTAGGTTCCAGCGGGTAACTCCGTGCAGGTTCAAGTCCTGTTTCCCGCACCAACAAGAATGTAGAGTCCGTTTGGCATCGTTGTCAGGCGGATTTTTTGTTGTCTTTTTATTTATATAATACAAAAAAAGATAAGATTGTTTTTTAATATTGATAAATTTGGAATGTTCTGATAATATAAACTTAGACATACGATAATGTAAATGTAATAATTAAAGTAGATTTTGTACGATTTAAATTTGGAAGAAAATAAAGCATAAGAAGATCGCTGTATATCAATGAACAAAGGGGGCATGTGCATTGTCATTTATGAAATATTTCACAAAATGAAGTATTTTGCTTTTAATGAGATTTAACGCGTGCCTATTATAATGAATTATTTCACAAAGATTATAGGTTTATCATCAAAAGTAGACGATTTCAATTTAAATTTAAGAATTATTTCACAATTTTTAAGGAGGTGTTATTTGTGGAAAAGTATATTCTTCCTAAATCTGAGTTAGCCGAATACGTTAATAAGCTGAAAAAAGAGTACGAGATATTCGGCCCGGTTAGCAAAGACAATAAATATGTATTTCAATCCATTGAAGATCCACAAGACTTACGCTTAGAGTACGACACGACCATTCTTCCCCCCAAGAAATACTTCCACAGCCCGGAACAGATAATGATGGAGTTCTCCGGAATAGCTGATTCGGTACAGGAGAAAGAGCCCGTAGGAAAACGTTTATTAATAGGTGTTCACCCCTGTGATGTCAATGCAATATTAAGCCTAGATAAAGTTTTCCTAAATACCTACTCTGACCCTTATTACAAAGAGTTAAGAGAGAATACGATAATTATCGCTAATAATTGTACGCAACCATGTAAAGATGGTTTTTGTGCCTCATTTAAAACTGGCCCGGGAATAGAAAATGGGTTTGATCTGGCTCTTACTGATATTGGTCCTAAGTATGTTATTACTGTTGGCTCTGAGAAGGGGAAAGAGCTGGCCAAGGGATTTGATTTGGCCGATGAAAAAGAGACGGCATTAGAGAAAAAGACCATAAATGATTGTCTAAATAATATTACTAGATGGATAGATGATGTGGATAACATTGCGAATTTCTTACATGCCAATTTCGAACATGAAGTATGGATGGAAACCAAAGAGGAATGTCTTGCTTGTGGAGCATGTACCACTGCTTGTCCTACCTGCTACTGCTTTGCAGTCAAAGATATGGTTGAACTGTGCCTAGAAAAGGGCCAGCGGACACGTGTCTGGGACTCCTGCATGTTTTATGAGTTCTCTCGAGTTGCACTAGACCATGTGTTCATGGCTGACCGTACATCTCGTATCAAACAGCGTATCTATCATAAGTTAGCCTATACCAAACAACAATTTGATGTCTTGGGTTGTGTTGGTTGTGGGCGTTGTGTTGGTATATGTTTGAAAAATATTGACCCCGTAAAAATAATTTCTAGGATTAGAGAAGTACCGTGTGTACCTCAAGATCCCTGTATTTATAATCCACAGCAAAAGTCAGTCGTAGACAATCATAACCCTTGGCTCACAGAAAAAGCAGTCATTAAGGCTGTTAAGAAAATAACTCCAGATGTCAACACCTATACTTTTAAATTCACTAGTCCAAACATGAAGGATTATTCTTTTGAAAATGGTACCTATAATATGATAAGTATTTTTGGTGTTGGAGAGTCACCAATCTCTATCAGTTCATCAGAAGAAGAGAAGGATACGTTCGATCATACTGTTCGGGTTGTCGGTAATGTGACGAGTGCTCTTGGCAAACTTCATGTTGGGGATATTGTTGGAATCCGAGGGCCATATGGTCACGGCTGGCCGATGGAAGAGATGAAAGGCAAGAATGTCTTGATTATTGCTGGAGGTATAGGGCTAGCTCCTCTAAGGGGTGTAATTAAGTCAATAGAGCGTAACCGCGACCAATATGGAAGACTGGAGATACTCTATGGATCGAAAATACCAGAGAGTATGCTATTTACCGATGAGTATGGAGATTGGCAGAAAATGCCGGATACACAGCTTTTGCTTACTGTAGACTGTGTCGGGGATAATGATGATTGGAAAGAGAATATCGGAGTAGTAACCAAGCTATGTGATAAGATAACTTGTTCTACTGAAAACACTATTGTGTTGGCCTGTGGTCCTGATGTAATGATGAAATACGTTGTAGCCAAGATGCTCAAGTTGGGCTTTAAACCGAATCAGGTTTTTGTATCCCTGGAACGGAGGATGGGCTGCGGAATGAAAAAATGTGGTAATTGTCATTTAGGCCCTGTCTTTGTTTGCCAGGATGGACCAGTCTTTAGATATTCCGATATCATGAATCTTCCTGGTGGAGTTTTTTAAGGAGGGATGAACGTGGGAAAACCAAAAGTAGCATTTTTCAAGCTGAGTTCTTGTGCGGGTTGCCAGCTTTCAGCTCTGAATATTGAACCTATATTGTTAGACGTCTTAGGTGTAATAGATATAAGATATTTCGTTATGGCTAAAAGAGAGAATCATGGAGGACCTTATGATATTGGATTTGTGGAAGGTGCTGTCACATCTCCCAGAGAACTCGAGGAATTAAAAAAGATTAGAGAAGAATGTAGTGTCGTTGTAGCGATGGGCACCTGCGCCTGCTTCGGCGGAATCCCCTCCATCAAGAACTTCTGTGGTATGACGCAAAAGCAGATTGAGGCGAAAGTATATACTGAACTCTGGGATATAAAATCTATGCCAGTATACGGCATCGACTATTATATTGATGTTGACTACTATCTCAGAGGTTGCCCGATAGACAAAAATGAATATCTCATCTTGATTAAGAGTCTATTGAAAGGAATTAATCCACTTTTCCGATTCCACAGTGTGTGCAATGAATGCATACTGAAGGAAAATGTCTGCTTATTAATTCATAGAAAAAAAGCCTGTATGGGATCCGTAACGGCTTCAGGATGCGGCGCGCTCTGTACCAGTCTTGGAAGAGAGTGTGAAGGCTGTAGAGGACCAGCTAGTGACTGTAATGCGGAATCACTAGCAGAGGTTTTCACTAAGGAACTTGGTCTATCCAAAGCTGATGTAGCACGAAAATTCCTTAAGTATGCTGGTAATACACCTGAATTCAGTAAAGGAGTTGGGCATTATGAGCACTACTAGAAATATCCGAGTCGATTATATTGCGCGTACAGAAGGCGACGGGGCCTTTGATATCCTAATAGATCCCAATGGGGTCGTGAAGAAAGCCAGTTGGAATGTCTGGGAACCACCGCGCTTTTTTGAAGCTTTTCTGATCGGACGAAAAGCAGAAGAAGTACCCGAGTTTGTGCAGCGGATCTGTGGAATTTGTCCTCATTCTCACCATATTGCCTCTTTGCGAGCCATTGAGAGAGCGATGGATGTCAAAGTCAGTAAACAGACAGTGCTGATGAGAGAACTATTGCATTACTCGGACTGGATTATGAGTCATTCCTTGCATATTTATTATCTGGCTGCGCCTGATTTTTTAGGATATGAGAGTGTTATTGCTATGGCAGGCAATGCCGACTTGCTACCGATAGTAAAGAATGCGCTGGAGATTAAGAGACTGGGAAATGATATGATTGTGGTTTTATCAGGGCAGGAAATCCAGAATAAGACATCAGTTATCGGTGGTTTTACCTCTGTTCCTTCGGTTACAGATCTTAGGAAATTACAGGATCAGTTGAAGAAGATGAAAGAGTTTGCTTACGAAACAGTTAAGTTAGCTAATACCTTAGCTTCTCAGCCTCCCTATAAGGACCTGTCCCGGAAATGTGAACATGTTGCTCTACAGGATGAAGGTAAATATGCGATTAACGAAGGACGGCTGGTCTCGACGATGGGATTAGATGTTCCAGAATGGGATTATCCGAAGTATATGATTGAGAAGCATGTACCTGAATGCAATTGTAAACACTCTACGATTAAGGACCGAGATTCTTTCCTAGTTGGGCCGTTAGCGCGGGTTAACCTTAATTTTAATACTCTTTCAGCTGACGCCCAGAAGGCGGCTCGGGAAATCGGCTTTAGCACACCTTGTTACAATCCGTTTATGAGTATTGTAGCTAGGGCGATTGAATTGGTTCATGCCATCGATACTTCGATTGAGTTAATTGAGGAAATCGGCACTCCAGTGTTCGAAAGACCAAGATTCAGTTATAAGGCTGGTAAATCGTATGCGGCTACCGAAGCACCGCGTGGTACTTGTTGCCATGGGGGACAAATTGACAAATATGGAGTTGTCAAGAAATGGGATATTGTGGCTCCAACTGCAAGAAATGTTTACAATCTAAATAAAGATTTTCAAGAATTCATACCAAAACTATTGGACCTCAGTGATGAAGATCTGACCCTAAAGTGTGAAGTGATGATTCGTAATTATGACCCATGTCAGTCCTGTGCTACCCATTCGTTAAAAGTCAGATTGCAAAGGGAAAAGTAGATGGGTGACAGGATTAAGATTATAGGATGTGGTAATCTCCTGGCTTCTGATGATGGTATAGGGATCCACGTGGCCCGAAGCTTGAAAAGGTATGATTTGCCGTCGGAAGTAGATATCATTGAGGCCGGTTGTCCAGGATTGGATTTGCTGAGACTTTGGGAAAGTGAAGACAAAGTACTTATTGTCGATGCAGTTATAAGTGGAACGAAACCGGGTACAGTACACGTTTTCAGCTCCAATCAGGTTATCCCTCGGGAGATAATGCCTTTATCATCTCATTCCTTCAATGTTGTTGATGCAATAGAGCTGGGAAAGAGACTAGGGGTTATACCCGAAAAACTGATTATCATCGGTATTGAACTAGAGACAGAGACGGCATTTAGGGAAGAACTTTCTCCAAGTGTAGAGCAAGCGATTCCCATAGCTTGTGAACAGATCATTAAAGAGATTTGTAATCTAAAAAGTAGATAAGATAAAAAGCAAGGCAGACAAGGGGACAGGCACTTTGTCTGCCTTTTCCACTTGTCTGCAATTCTTCATACCACCTTTTTTGCCTAATCTATAGCAGGATCTTGTTTGCTGTATTTTGTAAGTGTTTTAGGGTAGGTTTTTTTGCAAATGATTATTTTTTTTATTTAAAATAGTTTATTGATATTCAAAGTATTATTTTGGTTTCAGTTCTTGAACAATCTTACTTAGAAGCTGAACGCGCGTATTGACATTGTATTTATGTAGAATATTCTTAACATGACTTTTGACGGTTTCCGGGCTTAAAGTCAAGTCACAGGCAATGCTTTTATTTGTTCCACCTTGAAGAATTTTTTCCAGCACGATCTTCTCCTTCGGGGTTAGCATTTTAATATGGTTTTGGTTAAGATGACTTAGGGCCATAGAATCACCTCCCATATGGATTATCTACTAAAACATGCTCCTAAGTCCCTCCCCCAAATGGGTAGTTTTATCCCCTGAAAGGACGTATCCTCGCAGCTCCGAAGTTTAACGATATTTTCTTATATAATCGGAGTCGTGATATTTGGTTATTTTGCTGATAAATACTCAAAGATTATTTTATTACCTAGCTTATTTACATTATTGGGCATAGGATTTATTTTACTGATAATTAATGAAGCCTATATATCCTTATATCTTATTCCTGAAAGCATTATCCTGTTTGGATTAGGCTGTTCAGACCTCTATTATTGGTTAACCCTTGCTGATCATGGTATAAAAAAAAACATTCCTTTTGTCTTTGCTATAGGCCTTTCTTTTCATTTAGTGGTTATTTCACTCACTGCTACCATGACGGAACATTTTCTAATCAACTCGGATTTAGGACTTTCCCTAGTAGGAATTATTGGTTCGATAACGATGTTCTTAGGCATATTCTTTTCTTTTTGGGTTTATCGGCTCTTCTACCCAAATGTTGATATTTCAACTACGGTGAAACGAATAATCAGGGTGAAGTCGTAGCAAGAACAGCTTACCTAGTGGAGTCAGTATCTACCTACAGACAAACGCGATCACCCAGACTTATGTAATAGCGCAGTTTATTAAAAACCATATGCAAAAACAGGAAACTAGGTAGAAGTATAGCCAACTAAAATAATCTGGGGTCTGACCACTTTCATAATTCATAACGGAAATTATGTAAATTATGTAAAATGGCAATTATTGTTATTGTGTTATTTTAATGATAAAATACTATTAAGGAAAATATATTAATTAACAGTTATAGTTCATTTGACTGCTTAGTATGGTTAGTAGGGATGGAGAATGGTTTAAATGAGTCCTGAAAAATTGTTAAAGAAGCTCATGGAGAATAATAAGAACGTAGGATTTAGAGATATGGTAGTACTCATTAGTCACTATGGATTTCATTTATCTCGTATTTCAGGAAGCCATCATATTTTTATTAATCCTGATGTAAGAGAGATAGTAAATATTCAAAATGTAAGTGGTCAGGTAAAGCCATACCAAGTAAAGCAGTTTTTGAAATTGGTGGAGAAATATAATTTACAGGCACAGGCACAGGAGGATGAATAGAATTATGGATTATCATATAAATATCTTTTACAGTGAACCGGATGAAGGATACATTGCTGATATTCCGGATCTAAACGGGTGTACAGCATTCGGCAAAACTCCAGCTACTGCATTAGAGGAAGTTCAAGTGGTTAAGGAAACATGGATTAAAGCGGCAAATGATGCAAATATACCAGTGCCACCCCCTCGATATAGACCATTGATTTATCAAGGAGGATAAGCTACTCTTGCCCCCCAAAAAAAAATTAGGGGTTTGACCCATAATAGGAAAAGTAAAAATAGAAAAGAGAGCAATTCATTCGAGTATTGAACTGCTCCCTGTCAAGTAGACAGTGGAAATAATTAAAACTCTCTAAGCTGCTATTGCTCGATACTCCATTGGGCTTTGGCAGCTTAATCTTTTTTGTAATCTCTCGTAATTATAAAAGTGTATGTATTCTCTAATAG
>JAGXFZ010000024.1 GCA_024637055.1 Gracilibacter sp.
ATATATACTATCCCTATCCAGTTGTCTACCCTCTGCCGACACTTTTCCACCAGTGGAATACATTCCGTTAAGATATTTTGCTTATATGTCCTGATAGTATAGCAGTCTTTTTAGATAAATACTTCTGTAAATACTGGCCGGTATAAGAATCCGAGCAAGCCGCTACTTCCTCAGGTGTGCCTGCAATGATTATTTCTCCGCCCCTTTTTCCGCCTTCAGGTCCTAGGTCGATAATATAATCTGCTGTCTTTATGACTTCTAAATTGTGTTCAATTACCAACACGGTGTCACCTGCTTCTACTAAGCGGTGTAAAACTATCAGAAGTTTATCTACATCAGCTACGTGAAGACCAGTGGTAGGTTCATCCAAAATATATAATGTCTTACCCGTGCTGCGACGACTTAACTCAGAGGCTAGCTTAATCCTCTGGGCTTCCCCACCTGAAAGAGTAGTGGCTGCTTGTCCTAGTTTGATATACCCTAAGCCCACATCTTCCATGGTCTGAAGTTTGCGGGCTATACGCGGCACCGCCGTGAAGAAGTCTAAGGCCTCATGTACTGTCATATCAAGAACGTTGGCAATATTTTTACCTTTATAAGTTACCTCTAGGGTCTCTCTGTTGTAACGCTTACCCCTACATACTTCACATGGAACATATACATCAGGCAGGAAGTGCATTTCTATTTTGATGATACCGTCACCTCGACAGGCTTCGCAACGGCCTCCTTTAACATTAAAGCTGAATCTTCCCGGCTTATAGCCTCTGACCTTAGATTCTGGTATTTGAGAAAAGAGGTCGCGGACAAAATCAAACAACCCGGTATAGGTAGCCGGATTGGACCTCGGAGTTCTGCCTATGGGCGATTGGTTGATGTCGATAACTTTATCAACATTTTCTAATCCTTTTATTTGTTGATAAGAGCCAGGACGCACTTTATTGCTTAGACGTAATTCGCTAAGTAATCCTTTATACAACACTTCATTAACAAGAGTACTCTTTCCCGAACCAGATACTCCTGTGACACAGGTGAATACTCCTAAAGGGATTTTAGCGTGGATGTGTTTAAGATTATTTTCGGCTGCGCCGATCACTTCCACCCATTTACCATTTGGTTGATTTCTAGTTTCTGGTATCGGGATATTCTTCTGCCCACTCTGATACTGTCCGGTAATTGATTGCTCACACTTAACGATATCTTCTATTTTACCTTGTGCCACTATATGTCCCCCATGTGCTCCCGCTCCAGGTCCAATATCAATAATATGATCTGCTGCCAACATTGTATCTTCATCGTGTTCTACAATTATCAAGGTGTTTCCCAAATCACGCAGATTTTTTAGCGTTGTTAGTAGTCTATCATTATCCCGCTGATGCAGTCCTATACTTGGTTCATCAAGGACATAGAGTACACCCGTCAGGCTGGAGCCTATCTGAGTCGCAAGCCTGATCCTCTGAGCTTCTCCTCCAGAAAGAGTTCCTGCTGCCCTATCTAGAGTGAGGTAGTCTAAGCCTACATTAACCAAAAATCCTAGTCTTTCCTTTATCTCTTTTAAAACCTGTCTCGCAATGGTTTGTTCCTTCTCGCTGAGAGTAAGATCAGTGACGTATTCGAGGGATTCTGTTACTGTCTGTCTAGTAAGTTGGAAGATAGAGAGGTCGCCAACTTTTACTGCTAGGGCTTCTGGTCGTAATCTCTTCCCCTCACATATAGGACAGGTCTTTTCCGTCATGTAACTCTCTATTTCTGTCCGTACATAATCTGAGCTTGATTCTTTATGTCTCCTATTAAAATATGGTAATAATCCTTCAAAAGGTGCTTTCCAATATTTTAACTCATCAAAAATATTATAGTAACTAAAACTTATACGTATATCAGATCCATACACTAAAGCTTTCCACTGTTCGTCGGATAATTCACGGACAGGAGTATCAAGGTTAAATCCAAATTTCTCAGCCAAGCCTTTAAGAAGTGCGGGATAATAGGAAGCATTCGATTTTGCCCAAGGGAGGATAGCTCCTTCGTTAATCGTTTTAGAACGGTCAGGGATGATGAGACCAATATCTGCTTCTAGATTAGCTCCTAAACCCGTACAGGAAGGGCAAGCGCCGTAAGGGCTGTTAAAAGAGAATAACCTTGGTGAAATTTCATCGATAGCTATCCCGCAATCAGGACAGGCAAAGTTTTCGCTGAACATTACTTCTTCTTTGTCAACGATATCTATAATAACTGTTCCTTCTCCCAGCTTCAGGGCCGTTTCTAAGGAGTCTGCCAACCTCGACATTCCATCTGGTTTTAGGGAAATTCTATCAACAACTACTTCTATTGAATGCTTTTTGTTCTTCTCTAAAATTATTTCTTCACTCAGGTCACGAGCCTCACCGTTGACCCTTACTCGGACATAGCCGTTCTTTCTTATCTGATCTAAGGATCTGGTATGCTCACCTTTTTTCCCCTTGACAATGGGAGCAAGTATTTGTATTCTGGTTTTTTCTGGGTACGTCATCAGTTGGTCAATCATCTGTTGGACAGTTTGTTGGCTAATCGCTTTACCGCAGTTCGGACAGTGAGGATGTCCAATTCTAGCATAAAGAAGCCTAAGATAGTCATAAATCTCAGTCACTGTTCCCACCGTAGAACGCGGATTACGGCTAGTGGTCTTCTGATCGATGGAAATGGCTGGCGATAACCCTTCTATATAATCTACATCTGGTTTTTCCATCTGCCCGAGGAACTGACGGGCATAAGAAGACAGGGATTCTACATAGCGTCTCTGTCCCTCAGCGTATATGGTATCGAAGGCCAATGATGACTTTCCTGATCCGGATAGGCCAGTGATTACTACTAAACTATTTCTAGGGATATCAACATCTATATTCTTCAAATTATGCACACGTGCTCCTCGTACCTTAATATAGTCCTGGACCATAATTACCTCCGTTAATTGTTTTATATCTTTAAAGATTGTTATTTTCTTTTTCTGCCTTGGTTGGTATTTTTAGATTTCCCCGTCTTGCCCTTGAGTTCAATGATGGCATCACGTAATTGTGCTGCGGTTTCAAAGTCCAGTTGCTTGGCTGCTTTTAACATCTCTACTTGGAAAGAATTAATGAGTTGTTCTAACTCTTCTGGAGAAAGGTCCTGCCCTTTACTTCCATAATCAACACTTTTTTCAGCCACCTTAGTTGCCTCAGGCACAAGGTGGATCAATTTGCGGATTGTCTGAGGTTCTATACCATGCTCGATGTTGTGTTCCACCTGAATCTGGCGTCGACGATTAGTTTCTTTGATAGCGATGTCCATGGATCGGGTATACTTATCGGCATACATAATGACCTTACCTTGCACATTACGCGCCGCCCTCCCAATGGTCTGTATAAGAGAACGTTCTGACCTTAGGAAACCTTCTTTATCCGCATCTAGTATAGCTACCAAAGATACTTCAGGTAAATCCAGACCTTCTCTGAGTAAATTGATACCCACTATGACATCAATCTCACCGAGACGTAATTCCCTTAAAATCGCCAACCTCTCCAAGGTTTTGATATCGGAGTGAAGGTATCTAACTTTGATATTAAGCTGTTTTAGATAGTCTGTTAAATCCTCAGACATTCTTTTAGTAAGAGTGGTAACCAGAACTCGTTCATCACGGGCAATCCTTTGGTTAATTTCTGAAAAGAGGTCATCTATCTGTCCCTTTGTAGGTTTGACAACTATTTCCGGATCAATAAGTCCAGTTGGTCTAATAATCTGTTCTACCGGGTAGGCGCTATGTTCAAGCTCGTAAGGGCCTGGAGTAGCACTAACATAGACTCTTTGAGGAGCTATTATTTCAAACTCGTTAAACATCAACGGACGGTTATCTAAAGCTGAAGGGAGGCGAAAGCCATGTTCCACCAAAGTTTCTTTTCGAGAACGATCACCAGCAGACATCCCTCTGATCTGAGGTATCGTTTGGTGAGATTCATCTACGAACATCAGAAAATCCTTAGGAAAAAAGTGGAGTAAGGTATAGGGAGTTTCTCCAGGTGCTCTAAAAGTCAGGTGACGAGAATAGTTCTCTATACCGTTACAGAAGCCCATCTCTCGTAACATCTCTATATCATAGCGTGTTCTCTGTTCTAGCCTTTGGGCTTCAAGCAATTTATCCTTGGAGCGTAGTAAGACTAGACGTTCATCAAGCTCTTGTTCGATATTCTGAGCTGCTAAGAGTAGTTTTTCTCTCTCTGTAACATAATGAGAGTTAGGAAAGATAGAAACATGATTTCTTTCTCCTAGTATCTCTCCGGTTAAGATATTCACTTCATAGATGTGTTCTATCTCGTCCCCAAACATTTCGACTCGCAGAGCCTTCTCACTAGAAGAAGCTGGGCAGATCTCCACCACATCTCCTCTTACTCGGAATGTCCCACGCAAGAAAGACATATCATTACGATCATACTGAATTTCTACCAGTTTACGTAGTATCTGGTTTCGATCAATTTCTTGTCCCTGCCTTAAGGAGAGTACCATATTCCGATACTCATCCGGTGAACCCATACCATATATACAGGAGACACTGGCTACAACAATCACATCACGCCTTTCGAAAAGAGCAGCTGTAGCCGAGTGCCTAAGTTTCTCTATTTCTTCGTTAATTGAAGCATCCTTTTCTATATAACTGTCGCTGGAAGGAACATAGGCCTCCGGTTGATAATAATCGTAGTAACTAACAAAATACTCCACCGCATTATCCGGAAAAAACTCTTTAAACTCAGCGTAAAGTTGTCCCGCTAATGTCTTATTATGAGCAAAAACCAGAGTTGGCTTTTGAACTTTTTGTATAATGTTAGCCATGGTAAAGGTCTTTCCGGAACCGGTTACCCCTAATAACGTCTGATGTTTATCCCCTACCAGAATGCCTTCAGTTAGCTTGTCCACCGCTGTTGGCTGGTCTCCGGAAAGAGCGTACGGGGCCCGTAGACTAAACTCCATCTTCTATTTCATCCTTTCAGCAATACAAAATGCTATAATCTTTACAAATAACCGTCCGCAAATCCCCTTTTCTAATATGAGGATAACGGACGCAGGTTCCTGATAAGCACAGCTAAGCCAACAAGTTGGCAAGTTTCTCCCTATTATAGCATTTTGTTTATATAGTTTCACCTGATCACGCACTAACTGTCCGTAATCCCCTTCAACAGTGTAAGAACGGGGATAACGGACACTAAGTTCCTGATAAGTTCAACTAGCTATCAGTATGGAATAAATCAATTCATTACTGATAGAAGTTTCCACTAATAATTAATAGCAATAAGGAGCTATTTCAATTACTTGTGTAGGTCTGCCAGAATGCTACTCAGCAATTCACTTCGCATATCGTCTAATCCTCGAAAGTTCACTGTATCATTAATTAGACTTTTCAGCTTAATTCTTGAGCTTCTATATTCTTCTAAAATTTTAGTAGTATTTAAACTGTGTTTCAGCTGAAACCCCTGTTCTTCTAACTTACAAGGATTTCCTTCCCACACTGCTAAGTTTTTTTCTGGAAAGATGATACCGACAATCGTATATGGCTTAAGAGGGTGAACTATTATTTCAATCACTTGTCCCAGACATTTTACTTCGTTTAGTATTTCTCGTAGCATTTCTGTTGAATCTTCAACCTCTAAACATATTCGATCGTAGTCTTTAAGGTATCTTGGGGCAAGGTTTAACCATCTGTCTATATGCAATCCATGTAAAAAATAAAAGGTAAGATAATTCTTTTTAATCTTAGAAAGTATGTCTGAAATTTCATCTACGCTAAGAGATGTGTTTTCCTTATCGTTGACGTCAAGTGATTTATTTAAAGACAGAAATGTTTTAACAACATTAATCTCCTCATAATCTTTAGCGTTATATTCTTCGCCATAATCATCACCTAGTTGAACTATAAGCGCTTTTTCTAGCTCGTTTAATTTATTTTCAATTTCCTCGATTTGCGGCTTTTGTTGTTCTAGTTTGCTCTTTCTACAAAACGCATTAAAATCTATCTCTCGATGGTAATCACTTTGAAAATCTATTTTATCTGTCTGGAATTCGTTTTTATCAAGTAAGCATATCTTATGTTTAGGCAGATAAAATCCTGCTACAGAATCAGGCTCTCTTGCTGAGCGGATATAGTCTACATCATAACCCCTATCTATCAACTGAATCCCGGTAAGTTTTATCATAGTTGATTTACCGGTTCCTGGCCCACCTGTCAGAAGGTATGTATGTTCTTTTTCTTTTAACAATTCAGGCAAGAGAGAGATATATCCATAAGGGGTAAAGGCCTCAATAAAATAATGACGGACACCGGCTTCAATTCCCACTATGATTCCTCCAGTCAACTAAACTTTAAAATATACTATGCATAAAAAACTGCCGAGGTTCACCCTCAGCAGTTTTTATGATAATAATACTTATTTTAGTTCGAGGACTCTAGAATAAACTTTAATGGATCTTGGTAAGTATCACTTCCAAAGCTTTCTCCAGTTGACTGTCAAAGACGGTATCTGTAGGTTGAATAGTTGGCTTTTCTTCTTCCTTCAGTGTTACTTCCACATCAGGCTCTATACCTTTCTTATGGATATCATTTTTATTCGGCGTCAGGTATTTGTCCGTGGTTAATTTAACACTGGTGTAGCCATCAAGTGGAAATACTGTCTGAACCACGCCTTTACCATAGGATTTGGTACCAATGAGTGTTCCACTTCCATTGTCCTTAACCGCCCCAGCGACTATCTCAGCAGAAGATGCGGTATATTCATTGATCAGAATAACAAAAGGCTTATTAATGTAATTTGCGGTAGATTCCCTACTATCTATCTCTCCATCTTTATTAACTATGTGTACGATTGGTCCTTCTGGGACAAGCATGCTAGCGACTTTGATAGCTGCGTGTACCACTCCACCATAATTATAGCGGAGATCAAAAATAATTCCTTTATATTGATCTATGTTCATCTCTCGAAGGGTTTTTTCCAACTCATCCCCTGTCTGAAGGCTGAAGCCCGATATATCGATTAGAGCTATATCCGATCTACCCGGAAGCGCTTTTCCTTCAACTGTCGGTACGCTGATATGATCACGAATAAGGTTCACTGTAAAATCTTTTTGGGTTTTAGGTCGGTATATACCTACAATAACTTTGGATCCTGGTTCGCCCCTAAGTATAGCGACAGCTTTGTCATGGCTTATGGTTGAGACATCAACATCATCAATAGTAACAATTATATCTCCAGCTTCCAGACCTGCCCTATCAGCTGGGGAGTTTTTAATCGGGCGCATAACCACCAGTTTGTCAGGGTCCGCTGTACTTAAATGTACGCCTATACCCCCGAACGATCCCTGTATGGAGTTCATAAGCGTTTTGTTCTCCTCAGCGTCTTGGAAAGAAGAATACTGGTCGAGAGATGTTACCATCCCTTTAATGGCTCCCTCAACTAAATTTTCTCTAGAAGTCTCATTTAGATAATAGGTATTAATTAGATAGACAACACGTGTTAATCTGCCGAGGTTATCATAATTAACAAGGATAAAACTTCCTAGAAGAAAAGTAAACCCTAGACAAAGTATCAGGCCGACTGCTACGGCCTGTTTTATTGCTCTTTTCCAGTTAACCTTATTAGACAATTATTTACTCCTTCCAACCAGCCTTTTCAATCCTGCAAGACTTCCCCGAGGTACATCCATAGTAAGCTTGTCAGCATACTACTATTATATGCATACATTTTAATTGTAATACTGCATTGGGTTTGTAGGCGTACCATTTTTTCTAACTTCAAAATGAAGATGCGGTCCTGTACTCCAACCTGTTGAGCCGACATAACCGATAGTCTGACCTCCAACAACGGCCCGGCCATTGGCTACAGCTCTAGAAGACATATGTCCATATAGTGTAGATACTCCGTTACCATGGTCAATAATCACTGCATTACCATAAGCTCCATACCAACCAGAATATATAACAACTCCAGCTCCTGCAGAAATTATTTTTGCTCGGTTAGGCGCTGCGATATCAACCCCTGAATGCAAAGTATATTTTCTGGTAATTGGATGAGTCCTATATCCATAAGCACTTGTTATATACCAATAGCCTGGAGTAGGCCAAACTCCAACAGATCCGACGATTCCGCTATTTTTTTTCTGAAGTTCCCTAATCGCAGCCTCTAGCGCTTTAGAATCCTTTTCCATCTTCTCAATTTGTATAAGTAAGTCATCTTGGTACTTCTTGTTTTCAGCAAGGGCTACTTCTTTTTGACCTTTACTACTATCTAGATAGCTCTTCGCTGCTATAGCTTGTGTTTTTAATTTTTCTGCTTCATCTTTCTTAGCAACAAGTTGTTCTTTTTTCTCATCAAGTTGATCCTTTTGAATTGTAATATCTGTAAGAATCTTCTGATCATTATCTACTAAGTATCCTAAGTACTCCATTCGAGAAATGAAGTCCGATATGTTAGTTGATTGGAGAAGTACCTCAAAGTAGCTCATCTCACCTTCTTCGTAAATAGAACGTACTCTCTTACGTAAGGTCTCCTGTCTACCATCAAGCTCTGCTTGTTTCTCTTCAACTTCATTTTCAATAATAACTACATTCTGAATAGCCTTCTGGTAGGCATATTCTTTCTTTTCCAAATCAATTTCTGCTGCAGAAATTTGATTGGTAAGTTGCTGAATCTGCTTTGTCATCTGAGTAGCTCTGTTGGACAAACTTTTCAGTTGCCCTTCTGCTCTACTCTGTTGATCATAGAGCTGCTGTTGACGTCGGATAGCATCATTTAGGTCATCTCCAGCTACGGGGATAACAAAGGTGAATACCAAAAGAATAGTAATAAGTATTATCTTTACTCGTGAACGATTAGGCATTTCTTTTCTCCTTGTTAGAATTTTTTATCCTTCCACTATATAAGTGGTTTTTATCACTACTAAAGGGTTCATATCTGTTCCTTACAAATAGTTATCGTCAAAAATCGCTTATAACTTTGTATCATGTGCGATTATTCTTTGTTAGCTTTTTAATATACTCCACAAAAAGCCTAAATCCTTCTTTTGATATAATTATTTAAGAAATCTTCTTACCGAGAAGACACTTGCTAGTGCTCCCATTGTCATTCCACCAATGAGCATTAAGCCCAAAACGGAAATAATGAACATCTGATCGGCAACGATAGGCAGGAAGGCTACCGCGCTAATCATATATTGGAGAAACCAGACGTAAGCGGCCCCAACAATACCTATGGCTAGTACTCCCCCAATAAATCCTAGTAACATACCTTCAATGAAAAATGGCCATTTGATAAAAGCATTACTCGCTCCAACCAGTCTCATAATCCGAATCTCACTCTCTCTAGAATTCACGTTGCTCTTGATGTTCAAAGATATAAGAAGGAATGAAGCAAAAGCAAAGGCCCCTACCACTGCAATCCCAAGCCAACGCAACCATTGGGTAAGCTGGATGAGGTTCTCTAAAAATCCCTGTCCGTAACGCACTTTATCTATTCCGTTCATATCTGCTATTTGGTTTGCTATCCCTTCCACCAAGCTAACATCTGTAGCCATTACAGTTAGCTTATCGGGAAAAGGATTAATGTCACCTAGGTCTTCCAAGAGAGAACTGGTACCCATAGACTGTTGAAATTGAACAATAGCATCTTCTTTGGTTGTAAGTTCAACAGTGTCAACCCCTTCTATCACCTGGATTTGATTCCTTAAGTCAATGACTTGTTCTCGATTTTGATTATCATTGATAAAAACAGCTATCTCTACCTGAGACTCAAAAACAGTGGCTAAATTGGATGTGTTAGCCAGAAAAAAAACTGAAAAACCTAGTAAGACAAGAGCTGTCATAACTGTTAGAACAGAAGCAATGGTGAGCCAAATATTACGTTTCAATGATACAAAAGCCTGTCTTATAACGAACCCTACTGTATTTAGTGCCAACTCAGTATGCCTCCCCTAAGTTATCGTCTACGATACATCCTTCTTCTACTTTTACAACTCTTTTTTTCATCTTGTTCACTATGTGCATAGCATGAGTAGCCATGACGACAGTTGTTCCTTTTTGGTTAATTCCTTCTAGAAGAGCCATTATACCCCAAGCGTTTTCAATATCTAGATTGCCGGTAGGTTCATCTGCTAGAAGTATTTGAGGTTGATTAACTAATGCCCTAGCAATACATACCCTCTGCTGTTCGCCGCCAGAAAGTTCTGACGGGAAAGAATCCTTTTTACGACTTAAACCTACTATGTCCAGTATGTAAAGGGTATTCTCCTTGATCTCTTGCTTAGATTTACCAATAACCTGTTGGGCAAAAGCAATGTTCTCAAAAACTGTTTTGGTAGACAAGAGCTTGAAGTCCTGAAATATGACACCTGTCCTCCGTCTTAAGAGGGGTACTTGTTTGGCATTAAGTCTACTTAAATTGATTGTATCAATAAAAACCTGTCCCCGAGTAGCTTCTTCCTCACGATACAAAAGTTTCATCAAAGTTGATTTCCCAGCACCACTAGGACCCACGAGAAATACAAATTCGGATTTAGAAATCTCTAGGTTAATATTGGACAGAGCTCTGGCGCCATTAGAGTAAATTTTAGACACATTTTTAATACTAATCATTCTGTCCTCCCAAATTCGTTGCTCGATATTATACATCAAAAAACAGTACGTTAACTGGTTCAGATACTGAACTAAGAAAACTACATTCTTCATTACTTCGACAGATTACCTTAATCTCCTTTCAATATATAATTAGAAATATTAAACATTTCTACTAAAATGGCTAATATACTTTATTTATTTGCTCTGTATACAAAGAAAAAAGCCCAACAAGGGCTCTTCTCTATCCAACATCACTATAAGTATTTTTAGTGGTAATAATTACTTTTTCTGTTTAATTACTTCTCTTACGGCTATTACGATTTCTTGAGCTGTCAGTCCATATTTTTTAAGCAGTTCCTCTGGGTTTCCAGATTCGCCAAAAGTATCCTTAACTCCTACTCTTCGTAATGGTACAGGGATATTCTCGCTTAATACTTCTGCAACTGCACTTCCAAGTCCTCCTATGATACTGTGTTCCTCCGCAGTGACTACCGCTCCTGTTAATTTTGCTGCGTTAATAATAGTTTCTTCATCAAGAGGTTTAAGAGAGGCACAATTCACCACGGTAGATTCTATCCCTTGCTCTTTAAGCTCTTCTGCAGCTTTTAATGCTTCGGCGACCATCAAGCCATTAGCTATGATGGCGACATCCTTACCTTCTCTAATGATATTTGCTTTACCGATAGCAAAAGAGTACTTAGTATCATCAAATAAAACTGGTACTGCCAATCTACCCATTCGGATATAGACAGGACCTTGGTATTCAGCAGCTGCCCTAATTATTTGATCGGTTTCTACAGCATCCGCTGGCACTAGAACCGTCATATTAGGAATGGCACGCATTAAGGCGAGGTCTTCTATAGCCTGATGAGATCCCCCATCTTCTCCTACACTTATCCCAGCATGAGTCACCGCTATCTTAACATTTAACTTAGGATAAGCTACAGAATTTCTAATCTGTTCAAATGCCCTACCTGCAGCAAATATAGCAAAGGTACTGGCAAAAGGAATCTTACCCACAGCTGCCAGTCCGGCTGAAAACCCGATTAAGTTCTGTTCTGCTATACCCATATTAAAAAAGCGCTCAGGATAGACTTTATTAAAATCGGCGGTCTTCGTTGATTTTGAAAGATCTGCATCTAAGACCACTATGTCTGTGTTTTCGCCACCTAGCTTGACCAAAGCTTTACCATAAGCATCTCTGGTTGCTATTTTTATAACCTTTTCTTCGCTCTTTGTCATCCCAGTTCCCCACCTTTCAGTTCAGCCAAAGCAAGCTCAGCTTGTTCAGAACTGGGAGCATTACCATGCCAACCAGCCTGGTTCTCCATGAAAGATACACCTTTACCTTTAATCGTCTTAGCTATGATAATTGTTGGTTTACCTTTAAAGTTCTTGGCTTTCTCCAAGGCTTCCTTTATCTCTTTTAAATCATGTCCATCTATTTCTAAGACATTCCAGCCGAAAGCTCTCCATTTATCATCTAGAGGTGAAGATTTCATCACTTCTTCACAGGCACCATCAATTTGCAAACCGTTGTAATCAAGAATTGCTACGAGGTTATCTAGTTTATAATGGGATGCTGCCATAGCAGCTTCCCAAACAAGTCCCTCGGCCATCTCCCCATCCCCCAGTAGACTATATACTCTGAAGGATTTCTTATCTATTTTTCCTGCTAAAGCCATCCCTCCGGCAGCTGATATCCCGTGCCCAAGAGATCCTGTAGACATATCTACGCCAGGGACTTTTCTCATATCTGGGTGTCCCTGAAGGAAATGTCCTGTCTTTCTTAGTTTAAGCAGTTCCTCTCTTGGAAAGAAACCTTTATTGGCGAGAGCAGCATAATATACTGGAGCTGCATGACCTTTACTAAGTACAAAGCGGTCTCGTTCGGACCAATCCTTGTTTGCGGGATCTAATCTCATCTCATCGAAAAAAAGTACAGCCATAATATCCGCAGCTGACAGACTGCCACCGGGATGACCAGACTTAGCCATAGTTAACATTTCTATGATATCCATACGGATTTTACGGGCCATTTCTTTGATTTCGGTCATATTAACAAAACCTCCTTGAAAAAGTTTTACGCAAATAAACTACGATTGATTCTGGGCAGTATTATTCTGTAGCCAAGCATTAATAAACATATCTATTTCTCCATCCATAACGGCATTGATATTTCCTGTTTCGGCATTGGTCCTATGATCTTTGACCATGCTATAAGGATGCATCACATAAGATCGAATTTGACTCCCCCAGGCTATATCGTTAAGTTCACCCCTTATTTCTGATAGCTCAGCTGCTTGTTGTTTTCTCTTCAGATCAAGGAGTTTAGCTTGTAAAATACGCATAGCATAAGCTTTGTTTTGTGTTTGAGATCTTTCGCTCTGACACTGTACTACCGTTCCTGTAGGAATATGTGTAAGCCTGACAGCTGAATCAGTCTTATTAACATGCTGTCCTCCTGCTCCTCCAGAACGATAGGTATCGACCCTTAGCTCTTCAGGGTCAATTATTATTTCCGTATCGACATCATTTACTTCAGGCATAACGTCAACTGAGGCAAACGAGGTATGTCTCCGTCCTGAAGTATCAAATGGTGAAATACGTACTAAACGATGAACACCCTTCTCACACTTAGCATATCCATAGGCATTTTCCCCTACCAGGGAGAAGGTAACACTTTTTATTCCCGCCTCATCTCCAGAAAGTAAGTCAAGGGTTTCTGCTTTGAATCCACGACGTTCTCCCCATCTAACATACATCCGATAGAGCATCTGTACCCAGTCCTGAGCTTCTGTTCCACCTGCTCCTGGATGGAGGGTTATAATCGCATTATTTTGGTCATACGGCTCACTGAGAAGAATTTCTAACTCTAGACTATTAAATTTCTCTTTAAGCTTCTTGATAGTTGCTTCTATCTCTGTTTCTAATGAAGTGTCATCCTCTTCGATAGCCATCTCCCAAAGTAGAGCGGTATCTTGAATTTCCTGGCTAAGCAATCCATATATCTCTGTCTTATCCTTCTGTCGAGTTAACTCCTGCATTATAATTTGAGCTGTATTCGGATTATCCCAAAAATCAGGTCTACCTATTTCTTCTTCTAGGTCTCTAGTCTTCGCTTCACGTCCAGCAACGTCAAAGGGAGACCCTCAAATCTGCTAAACGCATTTTTAGATTCTCAATTTCTCTCTTCCAGTCAGCTAGCATATACACCACTCCCACACAAGTTAACTCTCAACAGAAAGTTAACAAGCTCGTTTTATTTTCCATTACACTAATTTTACCCTTTATATGTCGCTTTTAGCCTGTCAATATAGCAGTAATCGGCCTATTCTTTTGTAGCACAGCATTTTTTGAACTTTTTGCCACTACCACAGTGGCATGGTTCATTACGGCCAGTTTGTTCTCCTATGCGACGGGGTTTTTGAACCTGTGGCTGATCGTCATAACGATTCTCCGATACCTTCTGAGGCTCCTCTGGTACTTGGGTAGTTATCTTAGGTGTTACTCTCATAATATAAGTAACAACATCCTCCTGAATCGCCTCTATCATACCTTGGAACATGGCAAAGGCTTCCTTACGATATTCATTGAGAGGATCACGCTGCCCATATGCTCTCAGGCCAATGCCTTCTCTGAGCTGGTCCATCGCATCAAGATGTTCTTTCCATCTACTATCTACAACCTGCAGGGTCACTGCTCTTTCAATCTCCCTCATTAGTTCCGGACCGAATTGTTCTTCTCTGTTGGCATATAGCACTTTAGCTTCTTCCAAAAGTAGTTCTTCTACTTCTTCCTGAGCCATATCGGCAACCTGCTTAACTGTTATGTTATGGCTAGGCAAGATCACATTTTCAATATATTCCACGAAACTTGCTAGTTCCCACTCTTCAGGATGAGGACTTGCACTGCTGTAACGGGCAATGGTATCGCCTATGACTTTCTCCACCATATCTATTATCTGCTCTTGGATGTTCTCTCCTGTGAGCACAGCACGACGTTGGGTATAAATAATCTCACGTTGTTGGTTCATTACATCATCATAGTTTAAGACGTGTTTACGAGTATCAAAGTTACGGCTCTCTACCCTCTTCTGAGCATTCTCAATACTACGGCTTACTATCTTGGATTCTACTGGGATACTATCGTCCATGCCTAACTTGTCCATAAATCCAGCAATATTATCCCCACCGAAAAGACGCATCAAGTCATCTTCAAGAGATATATAGAACTGGGTTGAACCTGGGTCACCCTGTCTTCCTGAACGACCACGAAGCTGATTGTCTATCCTACGGGACTCGTGTCTCTCCGTACCAATAATATGAAGTCCGCCTAGTTCTTTAACGCCTTCTCCAAGGACTATATCCGTTCCTCTACCAGCCATATTTGTAGCGATAGTAACCATCCCAGGTGCTCCTGCTTGAGAAACAATCTGGGCTTCTGCTTCATGATATTTGGCATTTAATACTTGGTGAGGCACTCCCTTTTTTTTCAACATTTCGCTAATTTTCTCTGAGTTCTCTATGGAAATAGTTCCTACTAAAACAGGTTGTCCTTTAGTATTTTTGGTCGTAATATCTTCTACCACAGCATCAAACTTGCCGTTCTCTGTCCGATATATTATATCCGCTATATCTTGTCTAATCATTGGCAGGTTGGTAGGAATCTCAACAACATCAAGACGATAGATATTCATAAACTCCTGTTCTTCTGTCTTGGCTGTTCCCGTCATACCAGCTAATTTTTTATACATACGGAAATAATTCTGGAAAGTAATGGTTGCTAATGTCTGAGACTCTTTCTCTATTTTGACGTTTTCCTTAGCTTCAATCGCTTGATGTAAACCCTCGCTATAACGACGTCCAAACATCAGACGACCAGTAAATTCATCAACGATAATTACCTGGCCATCTTTGACAACATAATCACGGTCAAGTCTGAATAAGGTATGGGCTTTTAAAGCCTGATTAACATGATGAGCTACCTCATTATGCAAGTCATCATATAGGTTTTCTACCCCTAGCAGGCTCTCAACCTTGCTGACCCCTGTTTCAGTAAGGGTTACAACTTTATCTTTCTCATTAACATTATAATCTTCCTCAATCTTAAGGCGAGGAATTATCTTGGAAACTCTAAAATAGAGATCGGTAGGTTTATCCGCCTCTCCAGAAATGATTAACGGCGTCCGTGCTTCATCGATGAGGATAGAGTCCACTTCATCGACTATAGCGAAGTTAGGTTCTTTCTGAACCACAGATCCAGGACGAACTGCCATGTTGTCTCGTAGGTAGTCAAACCCGAATTCGTTATTCGTTCCATAAGTAATATCAGCATTATAACTTTCCCTACGTTGTTCATGGCTGAGACCATGCACAATTAGCCCTACAGACATCCCTAAGAAATTATATATCTCTCCCATCCACTGAGCATCACGGCTAGCCAAGTAGTCATTCACTGTTACTACATGAACTCCCTTACCTGTAAGAGCATTTAAGTAAGTGGGGAGAGTGGCAACCAATGTCTTCCCTTCTCCTGTTTTCATCTCTGCTATCCGTCCGTCGTGAAGAACCATGCCTCCAATTAACTGTACATCGTAATGTCTTTGTCCCAATACTCTTTTGCCGACTTCTCTAACTACCGCAAAGGTTTCAAATAAGAGATCTTCCAAGGTCTCCCCTGCTTCCAACCTATTGCGGAATTCTATTGTCTTGGCACTTAGTTGAGAGTCAGAAAGCATTTGAATTTCAGGTTCCAATTGATTGATTCTATCTACTTTCTTTTGATATTTTTTTATGTCCTTAGCATTATCGTCAAATAAACTTTGAAGAAAACCCATTATGGTCCACCTTCCATTATTTTCATCATATATGACAAAGATTTAAAATCTTTGTCAGACAAGTCTTATCTATATATTTTAACACCACGAACCTTAAGGTTCAATCAAAACAAGTCTAGCTGATATCGTACTATTAAAATAGACAAAAGAACAGCCCGCCAGGCGGGCTGTAGCTTTGTCAAGGCACTAGTTATTAAAACTCCGGCTCCATAAGACCATAGTCTCCATACTTTCGTTTATAAACTACATTCATAACCTCAGTCTCGGCATTAATAAAGACAAAGAAGTTGTGACCTATAAGATTCATCTGCATAACAGCTTCATCGACTGACATAGGTTTGGCAGGAAATTTTTTAATCTTAGCTATCGCATCTTTCTCAGTGATTTCCTCGTCAGACTCTAGAATAAAGCTTGGTTCATCCTTGATGTTTTTAACTCTTTTCTTACCAATACGTTGACGATATTTTTCCATCTGACGCTCAAGTTTATCGACTACTAGGTCAATAGAGGAATACATGTCTTCGGTTTCTTCCTCTCCTCTGAGAATAAATCCATTGAGTGGGGCAGTTACCTCGACTCTCTGACGTTCCTTCTCGACAGACAGAGTCACCTGAACATCGATGAAATCTTCAGAATACTTTCCAAGTTTACCAACTCTTTTGTCTACATAGTCTTTAAGAGCATCTGTTACTTTAAACTGCTTGCCTCGAATAATTATATTCATAGTCCCAACCCCTTTCGCCTGATATATATAAAGTATTCACCCCTAATACTAAAATACCTTCTATTAAATTTTCACATGCAGTATATTATTACCATTATCAAAGAAAACATCCACTTAAAGGATGTTTCTTTATTGTTTAACTCATTAGAGAATTTTACTAAGAAAAGCCTGAGTTCTGGGATTCCGAGGATTACTGAAAATTTCTACCGGAGGTCCTTCTTCAACTATGACCCCTTCGTCGATAAAAATTAATCTATCTCCTACCTCTCTGGCAAAACCCATTTCATGAGTAACAACGACCATAGTCATACCTTCTCTAGCAAGGTCACGCATAACAGCCAAAACTTCACCCACCATCTCAGGATCTAGAGCTGAGGTCGCTTCATCAAACAACATAACTTTAGGCCTCATCGCTAATGCTCTAGCGATAGCAACTCTTTGTTGCTGCCCTCCCGAAAGACGCCTTGGATATTCATGCATTTTATCGCTAAGACCAACTTTATTTAAAAGCTCAAGTCCTATTTCTTCCGCTTCTTGTTTACTTAAGTTACGAACTATCTGAGGAGCTAGAACCACATTCTGCAAAGCTGTCATGTGAGGAAACAAATTGAATCTCTGAAAAACCATCCCTACTTCCCTTCGGATAGCATTAACATTAGACTCTGAATTAAGAGGAATATGGTCAATCGTTATCTCTCCGCTGGTTATGTCTTCCAGTTTATTTAGACAACGTAGCAAAGTGCTTTTCCCTGAACCACTAGCTCCGATTATCACAACCACTTCGCGTTCTTTGACTTCCATATCTATGCCCTTGAGGACTTCTAGTTTACCAAAATATTTATGAAGATTACTAACCGTTATCACTCTTGCTCAACCTCTTTTCTGTATAGTTTACAAGCCTAGATAACACCATAGTCATTGATAAGTACATTACTGCTACCATCATGAAAATCGGCAATGCCTGAAAAGTTCGTCCGGCAATAATCTTACCTGTATACATCAAATCCTCGATAGCAATAATAGCCAGCAAGGAAGAATCTTTGAGCAAAGTAATAAATTCATTACCCAAAGGAGGTACAACTACTTTGAATGCTTGAGGAAGAATAATATATCTCATGGATTGAATATGGCTCATTCCAAGGGATCGGGCAGCCTCTGCCTGTCCATAATCAATAGACTGTATCCCCGCACGAAAGATTTCCGCAGTATAAGCTCCACAGTTTAGACTCATAGCGATAGCTCCTGCAATATATTGGTAGTTGTCAGGCAACGTAAAGGGAAACAGTTGCGGAAGTCCAAAATATATTAAAAATATTTGTACTAAGAGTGGTGTACCCCTGAAAAAATCAATGTAAGTAGCTGCGAGAAACTTAATAATCTTACTTTTCGCCATGCGCCCTAGGGCAAATACCAACCCCAGTATCATCCCAAAGAATATTGATACAACGGTAAATTGGAGCGTTATTTTTGCTCCTTGAACTAAAACGGGAAAGGAATCAAGTGCGAGTCCCCAGTTGATAGCCCCGATAGTCACGATCGGTATCCTCCCCTGCTAAAATAAGTTGAACTTCGATCAGTAAAGTTTTGGGTTTATTCCTGTCGATAGTTGTTATCTATACATTAATTTTTTACTTTAATATCTTTGTGAAATTTGATTATTCTTCGACATTATACCTTTATTAACTTTCTAGTTCAAGATATATTATTAAAATTAACAATGGCTTTAGTCTCTTTTATTTACTATGCTTTCCTACAAAAAAAACCTCGTTCCATTACAAAGTGGAGCGAGGTTTTTTCAATGTAAGATATGGCTTAGAATTGAGGAATTTCACCTTTAAACCATTTACCATAAATTTCTGCATATTTACCATTGTCTTTGAATTTTTTAAGTGTTGCATTTATCTCGTCGGCTAATTCGGTGTTCTCCAATTGCATTGCGATACCATAGAATTCATCTTCTGTATCGGCAGTGACACTTTCGATATCATCGGTCTGGTTAGCTTCAATGAAACTCAGTACAGGTTGATTATCCGCAACTACTACATCGACTCCGCCAATAAGCAAGGCGTTAAGAGCATCAGGTGTAGTATCGAACTTCTGAGGAACTAAGCCAGCATCTTCGACTGCAAACTGACCGGTTGTATTGAGCTGTACGCCAATTTTCTTTCCTTCAAGGTCTGCAATTTTCTCATAATTTTCGC
The DNA here is from genome assembly GCA_024637055.1 of Gracilibacter sp. GTDB lineage: Bacteria > Bacillota > Desulfitobacteriia > Desulfitobacteriales > Syntrophobotulaceae > Gracilibacter. The sequence goes on from JAGXFZ010000024.1 coordinate 19,368, forward strand.
CTTTCTTAAAGGCAATATACTGTACAGCACTAAAGTACGGGTCACTGAACTGGACAACTTCTCCACGCTCTTCAGTAATGGTCATGGCTGAAATTACACAGTCATATTTTCCTGCCTGGAGTGATGGAATTAAGCCATCGAAGGCAGCGGTTTCAAACTCCGCTTTATAACCCATATCTTCAGCTATTGCGGTCATAAGGTCGATATCAAACCCAGTTGCTTCTTGTTTCTCATCAAAATACTCGAATGGGGCATAAGCAATATCAGAACCTACCTTAAGTATTTTTTCCTCTCCGCCTGGTGCTGGGTCATTACTGCTACATCCTACAACTGCAACTAAACTAACAATAAGCATTACAATCAGTACTATACGTAAACTTTTTTTCATTTTTCCCCTTCCTTTCTTCCTTATATTTAAGGACAAACAGCTCTTTCTTTGAAAATTATACCTCCCAGGGCATTATTCCACAATACTAATTATTTATTTTTAGTTTCTTTTTCTTCTTATGTTTTCTTACTTTTCGATTTGCGAAAAGTTATGCACAGGAGGTTGTGGATACTGTTGATAACTTTGTTTTCCCTGATGTGTTTTGCCATTGTTAATGTGGATAAATATGTGGGTAGAAACGAGATCTTTTTTATCTGATTTTTTTTGGTTCTATGGTCCTATTACTTTCTTCACATTTACTGGCAACTATAAAAACAATCGTTTTAAATATTGTAATTTATTATTGTATTTCTTCTATACCAGCTGCGAGGCAGATAGCATATACATCTCGTACGCCATGGCATTTTAAGACTTGAGCACATTCATCAAGAGTCGTCCCTGTAGTAACTACATCATCTACAAGCCATATAATCTGCCCTTTTAGGTCTACATCCTTTTTTAAGTAAAACGCTCCTAGCACATTATTTAGCCTTTCTTGGCGACCTAAGGAAGTTTGGGGAATTGTATCTCTGTTTCGATGAAGAACATCTCTATAGATAATCCCTAACTGTCTGCTTAAGATTGAGGCTAAGACATCTGCCTGATTAAATCCTCTTTGAGCCAATCTAGAATGGTGCATAGGTACAGGAACGATAGCGTCCGGAGGAGGTAGATTTTTTATCACCCAACCGTTAATATAGTAATTTATAGAGGCAAGGAGGTAAGGTTGTCCTTTAAATTTTACTTTTTGAATAAAGTCTTTCCACGCCCCAGAGTAATGTCCCAAAGAAGTGGCAATTGTTAAATATTTCGGTCCTTTACCTTCTTTACAATCGCTACACCTGATTTTATTCTGTCCAATTAGCTTACCGCAAGCATAGCAACGGTTTAATTCAGGTCGAAAATACTCAAGTCTACAAGATTGACAAATAGTTTCTTGTACTAAGTTGTCACAAAGCAGACACTTTTCTTGTTGTTCGTACCAAAGAAGATTCACTCCTTCTTTAAGCTTATGTAAGATACTACTAAGCATTCTCGTTCTCCTCCTGCCTAGCAAAATGATTCTGTTCTTCTATCCACGTCTTAGCAGACTGCATAGCCTTTGTTTCTCTATTAGCTAAAAAAAGTACCGTACCGGAGGGAGTTTCATTAGTTCTTCCAGTTCTTCCTGACATTTGAACCAAGGATCTAACATCATATATCTCATGGTCAGCAAACAAAACTATAACCTGAACCCCAGAAATTGTGATACCTCTCTCAAGAATTGAAGTAGTAATAAAGATATCGTATTTTTTCTTTTTTAAAGAGTCGATTTTTTCTCTCCGCTTTGGATCAGAACTCCAACTACCCTCAACTGATTTTAGGGGAAACAGTTTCTTAATTACTGTTATCCATTGCGGCACCAATGCCACAAGAGGTACAAATACAAGTAATGGGCCCTTGACTATAACTTCTTTAATAATTCTTTCTATGCCATTAGAAATAACTATTGGCAGGTTAGTCTCTGCATTTATGGGATAGTTAATTTTTAACGGTATTTCAATCCATTTAGGTAACGGTAAAGGGTGACCATGATGTCTTATCGGCAACCTGATTATTAGACATCTACCATCTACAGCTTTCTTCAGCAGTTCATCTGAGGGGGTCGCTGTTAAATAAACTATTTGTCCTGATTCACGCAGAGCTGCCTTTAGACCGTATTTTAAAGAAATACTTTCACTGTAAGGATAAGCATCCACCTCGTCGAAAATAATCAAGTCAAAGTGACGGTAAAATTTTAGCACTTGATGTGTCGTTGCCACTGTCAATATACTCTCCCCAAACTTTTGAGGCACTGCTCCACTTAAGAGTTTAATTGGAACATTTGGAAAGTTACTCTGTAAGCGCGGGTAGACATCATGTACTACATCTTGCCTAGGTGCTGCAAACAGTACTTTCTTACCTCGAGCTAAGTATCTTGCTATCAGCGGAAAACTTACTTCCGTTTTTCCTGCCCCACAAGCTGCCCATAGTAATACCTCATCAGCTTTTAACTCATCAGAATATTCTAATAGCCTCTTGGCTACTTTAGCTTGGGCATTGGTAAATTCGATTGACCACCTTTCTTTGAGCGCGTCTTGATCATTATGAAACAAAGGTTTCATAATGTTATTCTCCGTCTGATTGGATCTAAATATCATTTGTAAAGACGTTTGAGAGCCAAGTATCTCACATTCCTGACAAGTAGCCGCCTTTCCATACAGAGATGGCCATTCTTGTATTTGCGTACTACTACATCTTTCACATACCCAACCTGATTGATTTCTACTTATGGCAGGTAGCCACTCTCCCAAACCTCTTGATACTGCTTCATTTATCGTAACAAGAAGGTCATTATTGCTAATGCTCATTGTTTTAGCTAGGACTGCTATTTCTCCTTCTGTTATTTTTTTCCCCTCAATCATAGGTAAAATTCTTAAAAACCTTTCTTCTGCAAGCTGTCTTTGAGGATTAAACTCTTCATCGTACCAATCAAATTGAGTTTCAAGGATTGTTTCATCTTTTTTTAACCCTTTCACAACTTGGTTAATAATCGTCTTCTCTATTTTGTGAGATGCTTTCTTAATACAGCTTGAGTCTGAACATAAAATGTTTCTCAGGTAATACTGTAAATAGCTCAAAGGCAGGCCTGGTCTTAGTACTTTTTTTAAGAGCTTGTCCATGTCTGGAACAGGAGAAATCCTGATAGCTCCATTTTTATCAATCAGAACATAGAACAGCATTGTTATCCTCCTGTAGTTTAAGACTAACAGTTAAACCAGGGAACCGTTTCTCCAATCTTTGTTTTGCTCTTTCTATCTCTTCGCGATTTGGTGGATCTTCAGCTACCTCTATTCCAACATTCATTAGCATATGATCGTTTTTATGCTTCCTAGACTTTCTTACTATGTATATCTCTTTTTCCATATTATCAGTAATGAATTCTTGCGCTTCAATATTTAGTACTAGGATTCCTAGCTTCTCCCAATCCTTTCTAGGACTCTTCCAAGAAAGGATTTTATCAGCTATATTTTTTGGGATTTGCCATTCATATCTTCCAGCAAATATCCATAGTCCTATAACCCCACATATAAGAAGAAATTGAGAAAGTACACTCATGATTGCTAACCTGCCTTTCTTTCTCATAATATGCAGCAGGCTTTGGAGCTGTTCAGGAGTAACCAGGACTTGCAAGTGCTCAGATAATTCTCTATGATTAAGAATAATAAATACCTTATAATTGACGCACTGTAGCAAGTGCTCTTCGGCAATAGCGACCTCCTGTCGCTAACTGCCGCGCTCCGCATCCATGCTCCGCTTGTCGCACTTACTACAGTGCAGTTACTTATGTCATATTAAGCCTTTTACCGCTCCTTGCTATCCATGGCAACGAGGTATTAGTCCATCCGTGGACGTTGCGACATGAGCGGTCGCTATTGCCGAAGAGTGTTTGCTGCAGTGCATCCTACCCCCATATCGTAGGAGGATAAGTATGAGTCACAGAGTACTTCACCTGATAGGTGGAGGCGAAATAGGGGGAGCCGAACAACATCTCCTAACCTTATTTAATAACTTCAAGCAAGACAGAATAGAGCCTTACCTTGCCTGTCTAGTAGCTGATTCTCCTTTAGCGGTATTAATGCAATCTCAAGGAATTCATACCGCTGTTTTTCCTATGCGCTTTCCGTTAGATATTACACCTGTGTTACCCATTGTTAGATTCTGCCGAACAAATAAAATAGATATTATCCATGCTCATGGAACTCGGGCTAATCTTATTGGGCGATTGGCAGCTAAACTTGTTTCATTACCGTGTATTACAACTATGCATAGCCTTCCAGAGCACGATTATAATTCCGACTGGAAAGCAAAGATTGCCTTATTACTGGACAATATAACCATCCCTTTATCTTCAGGAATAATAACTGTCTCCCATAGTTTACAAGAAAATATTCATCAGCGACTAGGGGGAAAAATCAAAAAGATACCTCTAAAAACAATTTATAATGGTTGTCCAAAATTAGATTTTAGTAGACCCATTGAATTGAGAAATTCTTTCCGAAATAAATGGGATATCTCGGATAAAGAGATAGTCATAGGTACTATAGGAAGGCTACATCCTGTTAAAGGACATACGTATTTAATCTTGGCTGTCCAGCTTCTTGCTCAAGAAATCCCCGATCTTCATCTGGTGTTAATTGGTGATGGTCCAGTGAGTAATCAATTGCGTAGTGAATTAGAAAAGTCCAATCTGTCTTATACAATGACAGGTTATCTCACGTCTGCTTGGCAATCCCTTCCTGCCATAGATATTTTTGTTCTTCCTTCTTTGAGTGAAGGTATGGGCCTTGTTCTTTTGGAAGCCGCGCAAGCAGAAGTTCCTATGGTCGCTTCCAGGGTAGGTGGTATCCCAGAGATCTGGGAAAACGAAACTAATGCTCTCTTAATAAATCCCGCTGAACCGGTTGAAATAGCGCGCGCTTGTCATCGGATTCTTCATGATGGTGATCTAAGAGAACATTTAATAGCTAATGCTTTTAAGAGAGTTAATTCTCTTGATGAAAAAACTATGGTTGCAGAAACTTTATACTTTTACGAACAAATATTAGCTACTCCTTAGTCCGCTTTTGATACAATATTTTTTTTACGAAATACGGTAGCTTTTTTTGTCTTGATATTCTGTTAGGTTCTTTAACTAACCTGTATAGCCACTCCAAGCCAATCGACCTCACCCACCTAGGTGCTCTAGAGACTTGGCCCGATAGGACATCGATAGTTCCGCCCACTCCCATACTAACCCTAGCTAATTCTTTATTTTCCATATTCCAATATTCCTGCAAAGGTGCACCTAAACCTACCAATAGGATTTCTGGAGCAAAAGCTCTAATTCTTCTTATTACTTCTGGTTCATCTTCTTTGGAAAAGTATCCATGGTAACAACTGAAAGTAATACCCGGGTATTTCTTATATAACTTAGATATTGCTATTTCTGCTATCCCTGGTCTGGAACCTAGAAGAAAAATACGCCATCCACTTTTGTTTCCTTCTTCTAGGATTTTCTCCGTCAGATCAATACCTGTTACCCTTTCTTTGACTTCTATCCCCAATTGGCGGGCGGCCCAAACTACTCCAATTCCATCTGGAACTACTAAGTCTGCAGTGTTTATGATAGCCTGTAACGCTACATCTTCAGTAGCCTGATAGATGATTTCAGGATTTGCTGTTACTATTCGAATTGCTTCTCCGTCCTTGACGGCTTTTTTTATTGCCTGAATACTCTCTTTGATGTTAACAGGGTCTATATATGTACCTAGAATATCATATCTTTCCATTAAAATTCTCCTAGATTTAAGAATAAAAATGTGGCTGCCTCTTTTATCTATGTCCAGAATATATTACTATTCGCATAGCATTAAAGTTTTGCTGCCACATATAAGTTGTCCAATTATACGGTTAATTGATACATTATTTGAAGCTCTTTTTTAGTACCTCTCCTGTCCCTATAGCAACACAGGAGATGGGGTCATCCGCTAAAGTTACTGCCACACCAGTTTCTCGGGAAATACGGATATCCAAAGAATTAACCATAGCTCCTCCCCCTGTCATTACAACACCTTTGCTCATAATATCCGCTGCCAGCTCAGGAGGTGTCCGTTCCAAAACATCTTTGATTCCTGCTATTATAGCATCTATGGATTCTTCCATAGCTTTGAAAGTATGTCTCGAATTAAGGATTATTGTTTTAGGTAGACCCGTAACTAAATCTCTCCCTTTGACGTCCATTTCATCATTATCTTTTCTTCCTTCAGGAATTGCACAACCTATACTTATCTTAATATCTTCAGCCGTCCGTTCACCTATCATAAGATTATGTTCTCTTCTAACATAACGCATTATTGACTCGTCCATTTTATCCCCACCAACACGTATACTTCTCTTGCACACAATTCCACTCAGACAAAGAACCGCAATATCGGTAGTTCCCCCGCCAATATCTATAACCATATTACCTTCAGGAGTACTTATATCTAAACCAGCACCTAGGGCAGCAGCATAAGGTTCCTCAACAACTTTCACTTGACCTGCACCCGCTTTATAAGCCGCCTGTTTAACTGCTCTCTCTTCTACTTCCGTCACCCCCGAGGGTATGCATACCACAATTCTATTCTTAAAGAATGGCCAGGATCTAACCCCCGCTTTTTTTAATAAATATTTTAACATCATCTCGGTAGTTTGGTAATCTGCTATCACACCATCTCTCATAGGTCTAATAGCAGTGATATTTCCTGGCGTCCTGCCGAGCATTTTTCTTGCCTCTTCACCAACTGCTATCCTTTTGCCCGTATTTTTGTCAATAGCAACAACAGATGGCTCATGAAGAACTACACCTTTTCCTTTGACATATACCAGGACACTGGCCGTGCCTAAATCAATTCCTAAATCCGTCCCAAACATAAGGTATACTCCCTTCATTGATATATTCTTCTGGCTTGTCCGCAACAATTTTAAAATGCAATCTCCCAAAAATATGGGAGATATTATATTATTTACTTAATTCGAATATTCGCTGTGTTTTATTAATTTCCTTTTTTAATTTATTTAGTTTTAGATATTTATTACATATTTTTCTTTTTACGTCTAATCTGATGGTCTATTATACTTTTTCTTAGTTGCCTCTCCACCACGGATATGCCTCTCTGCCTTGTTACTGTCTAGTATATGTTTAACCTGTGAAGAAAGCTGTTTATTAATTTGAGGCAACCTTTCTGTAACATCTTTGTGCACCGTAGACTTCGATACACCAAAAATATCTGCGGTTCGTCTAACGGTTGAACTGGATTCTATGATGTAACTGCCAATATCCGTAGCCCTCTTTTTAATATGATCTTGCACGCTCTCTCTCCCCTTTATAACCAGCTAATGTTAATTCATTTATATGCTGGTACATACAAAAAAGACATCCCATAAAGGATGTCCTCTGTTGGTAATTACTGCACTTATTACAATAATTTGTAATTAACTATTTTTTGTACATTTAAGTTATCCTATTTATATCTATACCCTGGTAATAATGTGTAAGAATCTCCTTGTAATTTTTCCCATCTTTGGCAAGATCATTGGCACCATATTGAGACATTCCAACACCATGACCGTTTCCATAGACCATTAATTCGATTTTATCTACATGTATTTTCCATTCGAAGTCTGTAGATGGTAATTGCAACCTTTTTCGAAAATCTGTTGCGGAATATATTCTATTTCTTATAGCTAAAGTCTTAATACGTCCTGCTTTAGTTCTATCTAAAACAAGTAAATCATTTACTGAGAATTGACTAGGAATCTGTTGAAATTCTAAAAGTTTATAGAAAGTGTTCGTGTCAAATGTCATATATTTAACATAACGCAAAGTATTTACTTCACCTGAAGATACATTAACCAAATAGCCAACATTCGTGCTCCAAACCTCACCAGCTCTCTCGGTCTCTCTTCGCCCACTGCTACTATGGTAGACAGCATCAATTAGCTGCCCCTTGTAAGTAAGGACCATGCCTTGCGTTTCTTCTACGGCTTTGGAAATCTTACGATGGTATTTCCAGTAGTTAATTACTCCCCATTTTTTTATCATTTCCTGAGTAGAAATCCAAGCTTGGGTTTTCTCCGTAGTATCAACATCAAATGTATCCTCGGAAGTACTGTCATTTTTCCTTTTTAGGGCGTAGGTTCTAGCTGCAACGGCTTGAGCCTTTAGAGCCTCTGATTCAAATACCGCCGGCATCTCAGCCGCCACAACTCCTATCAGGTATTCTTCTAGAGGTAACGTATGAATATCATTATTCTCCAAATGTAGACGTACCTGTAAATCTTTTTTTTTGTTGTTTGAACCCAAGATATTATTTAGCACAAATGGAATTACCACAATTAATAATATAACGGCTAAAGTACCAGCCGTTATTCTGATTAATTTCTGATTCACTTTTCTTGCCTCCCCCACGCAGTACAAACATTTTCAGAAACAGTACAAGCTATTCCCGTTAATTTGTATGCAGGAGAAACTGAGATATGATTAATATTAGATAATTATTATTCCACTTTAACTATTTCAGCACCCAATCCCTTAAGCTTTAATTCGATATCTTCGTAACCTCTCTCTATATGATGGATTTCTCTAATTTCCGTTGTCCCTTTCGCCGTCAAAGCCGCTAACACTAAAGCTGCACCTGCTCTTAAATCACTTGATGCGACAGGAGCTGCATACATGCTATCTATACCTTGCACGATAGCACTACGTCCTTCAATTTTGATATCTGCTCCCATTCTTTTAAGTTCTTCGACGTGCATAAATCTGTTTTCAAACACAGTCTCTGTTATTACTGATGTCCCTTTAGCTCTCGTTAGCATCGCTAACATGGGCGCTTGCAAGTCGGTTGGAAATCCTGGATGGACTTGTGTCTTAACATCAACTGCTGAATAGTTACCTTTACTCATGACCCTAATCCCATCATCTTCTTCTTTAAAGATAACTCCTGCCTCATCAAGTTTGGCCAAGAGGGGTTTAAGGTGGGCAGGAATCACATTACTTACTAATACCTCTCCTCCACATGCTGCAGCCATCAAGATATATGTTCCGGCCTCAATCCGATCGGGGATAACTGTATGGGTGGTACCATGAAGTTCCCTAACTCCTTCAATCGTAATGATGTTAGTGCCCGCTCCTCGAATCCTTCCACCCATTTCATTGATAAAGTTTGCTAAATCAACTATCTCTGGCTCTTGAGCCGCATTTTCTATAATAGTCTGCCCCTCCGCATAGACAGCTGCCATCATAATATTTTCTGTGGCTCCCACACTAGGAAAATCCAGGTAAATACGAGCTCCCTTAAGTCTGGTTACGCTAACATCCAGAAATCCATGATCCATTCTAACTTGTGCTCCTAATGCTTCTAAACCTTTCAGATGCCAGTTTATTGGCCGTGAACCAATTGCGCAACCTCCGGGATGCGAAATCCGTACCCTCCCTTTACGGGCTAACATCGGACCCATAATCACTATAGAAGCTCTCATTTTGGAGATAAGATCATACGGTGTTTCCACACTGTTTATTTCTTTGATTGAAATATGTAGTTTCTTACCATTTCTCTTGATTTTACCTCCTAGAGATTCAATCACCTGACTCATAACTTGTACATCTAATAAGTCAGGAGCTTCTTCCAGTACTATTTTATCAGATGTTAATAAGCAGGCAGCGATAATAGGTAAGACAGCGTTCTTCGCACCGCTAACTTCAACTTTGCCCTGCAATTCCTTCCCGCCTGTCACTAAAAACTTGCTCAATTTAGTCATCTCCCCGATATGTTACACTTGTGCAATAGCTTGTTTTTTTTAGCAACAACAAGTTAAAGAGACAAGTGAGTATTTAACCCTAAGCTAAATAGTTCTTTTTCTTTTGATTTTTTCCTGCAAGAGTCTAAAATTATTCTATTTCTTAGAACTCTTCCATTAATGCAGGTATAGCTAAAATGGTCTTCTCTTGATTTCTTTGGTTATTGGTAATAATCTGGATATTGGTATCGAATTCATTAGACCTTACTACTTTAGCAATAGTATCACTGTAGCCAGTTATAGAGAGCAGTTTATCTGTTTTTGTCTTTTGTATTTTCTGTATCCAGTTCAAACTTAGGTAATTTTTAACATCAATTGTTTCATTTATTTGCTGTTGGAAATACAGTAGAATTCCTGTTCCTTTTAGTTCCCGCTCTATATAGGCAAGTTGTTTAGAAATTAGTTTTTCTTCTCCCTTATTAACTTGGTTTTCCGAAGAAAGTTTATATACTTTTTGTTCTGCAAAATCGCTAATTACATCCTGCCGCCATACAAATGGGCTATTTTGAACGATTTCATTAAGAACTGTTAGGTCACTGCTATCATCAGTCCAGAGTATATATTTAACTGTCGAGGTCTCACAATGAGTCAGTCCAGAATTCAGGAGTAATTTAAAGTCCTCCACTTGCCTGCCGTTATTTATTTTATATAACTCAGCAAATAGGAGTGAAGGAGATAAAACAAAAATTAGCATTAACCCCCATATAATCTGTTTTCGCTTATTAACCATTTTATCATACAACTTCTCTCAGTTTAATCTATATTTATAGTTTGACCAAACTCTTAAAACACAAAACATTATTGACACAGTAAAACTTACCAACTTGTGAAATTAAAAGCTTTTTTCTTTGACTTTGTTTGTGATAAAATGATGTGTAGATTGTTAATTATTAAGTTTTGGGAAAGGGAGTCTTGTGTGAACGCAAATGACCATACCCACTCTCATCAACATCCTCATAAAAAAAGTGTTCTTAATAGACTTTCAAGAATAATAGGACATTTGGAAGGCATTAAAAGGATGGTTGATGATGATGTCGATTGTAGCGATGTCTTAATTCAATTATCTGCTGTGCGTTCAGCTGTAAACAGTACTGGCAAAACAATCCTCAGTGATCATATAAATCACTGTTTATTGCATGCCTATGAAGAAAATGATACAGAAGTACTTGATAAATTGAATGATGCTATCGATAAATTTTTGAAATAGTTTTAAGGCATTTAGAATCTATTCGGTTATTTGTCTATAACAAAAACCTTGAAGTTTTTATCCTCTGGGAGTAAAAGTTTCAAGGTTTTTTTATTTACTACACTTCAATTGTTCCTTCGGATTATTCTTTTAATCTTGCTAACTGCTTCTTCAATAGTCATGGGGAAAAAAAAATCACCGTCTTCCGGAAGTTCCTTGAATATTTTGGCTACAGTTGGGAAGTCAAGATCTGCCTGTTCAATTATATAGGGATCAATCAGGATGCCCTTATCTCCTTCGGCTAGGACCTTTCCCTCCTGGATGACAACTATTTTATCAGCCCACTCCGCAGCCAGATCCACATCATGTGTAGCTATTACAATTGTTTTTCCCTCCTCAGATAAATCCCCCAAGATTTGCAGTAGCCCTTTTTTTCCACGTGGATCTAGATAAGCAAACGGCTCATCAAAGATGATAATGTCAGGTCTCATAGCCAGTACCCCTGCTATGGCCACTCTTTTCTTCTGTCCGTAACTAAGATGATATGGTGCTTTGTCTGCCAAATCCTCGATTCTTACTGCTCTTAGAGCAGATTCCACTCTTACCACCACTTCTTCCGAAGACAGGCCCATATTCAAAGGACCAAAACTCACATCTTCTCTAACCGTCATAGAAAAAATCTGATCATCAGGGTCTTGAAACACCATCCCCACTTTGGTTCTGACAATTTTTTCCGTTTTCTTACTTACTTCTAAATCTTCCACCCGGACCTTACCTGTTTGCGGAAGATTCAAGGCATTAAAATGCAAAAGTAAAGTAGATTTCCCTGCTCCGTTAGGACCGAGAATCGCTACTCTAGAATTTTTCTTAATATCTAGATTTATGCCTTTAAGAGCCTGAGTACCTTCTTCATAGCTAAAGAACAAATCTCTTACTTCGATGCAATTAACCAATAAATCCACCAGCTTCTAGCAATTTTATACTTAAAGTGAAACATACAAATCCTATTCCCCAAAGAATATCGGCTATTTGGACTCGTTCTCGTCTTTTAATAGCTTGATGTTCTTTACCATAACTTTCTCCACCATAACCTCTTGCTAACATCGCAAAGTATACTCTCTCTGCCCGTCCCATGGAGCGTATAAACAATACAGCAATCACTTGAGCGATTGTTTTTAGAGCTTTTCGATTAAAAATGCTTTGGTTTAAATCGTAGGCCCTTGCCCTACGCGCTAGCTTCATCCTTGTTAATTCTTCGCCTAGCACAAAGAAGTATCTGACAGTAAATTCTATTATACCCACTAAGATAGCAGGCATATGAAGTTTACGGAATCCGTTAATAATCTCCCTAAAGCTAGTAGTGGCGTTAAGGAGAGTGACTGCTAAGACAGCTGAAAGTAAACGCAAGAATAAAAGTATTGCTTTGTCGATACCTTCTTGGGTGGCAGTAATGCTCAAATTTCCTACCTCCCAGGAAGAAATCTCTCTACCGGGGGTAATAAAGGGAAATACCAGAATCAAGGCTCCTCCGAAAAGAAAAACCCAGGCTAGCCTCTGAACAATTGGGGAGAATGGTGTTCCTACTGCCTTAAGAATAATCATGATAAAAGTGGTTCCTACGGCTAGACCTAAGATTGACTGTAGTGATGAACTAATAAATATAAAGCCGACAACACTAATAATTTTTACCCTAGTGTCCAGCTTATGAATACTTGTTTGTTTACTGCTTAGTTGTTCAAAGAAAATATTCATAGTGTCACCCTGTTTCCATAAGTAAGTTTAAACAAAGCGGGCATTGCTTTTCGGCAGATTCACCGTTCCTTGCCATCCATGGCATTAACAGCTGCGCTCCATTCGTGCTGCACTTGTCGGTCATATCTCGCTATGTTTATTTTTGTTGGAAGTGGCAATCAACTTGGCGAATATTATCATTAATGTAAATGTTAATAGTATTCCAGTTATTCCCGCTAGGATTCCTGCCAATACCTTATTCTCTAATCCAGGTACTTCGTAATCAGGTAAGGGTGATGAGATAACTTCCTTACCATCTGCCATTTCTAGAAAAACGAAATCTTCAGCGACTCTTTCTAGCCCATCCGGACTGGAGGAG
>JAGXFZ010000025.1 GCA_024637055.1 Gracilibacter sp.
CTATAAGTCCCTGAAAGAAGGACGGTGTGGAAGCCCTCATCCTGAGTCCTTTTCACCTCTTGAACAACTGTTTCGTTCAATAGTCCCTCTATCTTTTGGGAACAGCTTAGAAAGAAATCATTTAGCTCCTCTTTTGTCATACCATCAAAGATTGTATTGAACTTGCGAACAGCCTGAATCTTCATTTGCTCACGGGAAAGTTTAGTGAAAAACCCTAGTTTATACTGAACGAATAATGGAATAAATGATAAGTATGTCTTATAGATTGTAAGCCTAGAGCATTTTAGTTGCTTCCATTGTGTAAGCAAAAAAGGTAATGTATCTTTCGGAAAAAGTGTACCATCGAAATCGAAAATCGCTAACTTCATGAAACCTCCAGAAATCGCAAACTTAGTATTAATTGTTCATCGCTTTATTTTCTGTATGCAAAAAATGTTTTATACATTATCCATATATAAGAGATAATTGCTACAATCCAGACTGGGAGAATATTCTTACCAAAAAATCCCGTAAAATATACTCCTAGAAGTATCCCTAAGGCTACCAGGCAAAGCTTAAGCAATGCAAAGTCTGAGGTAGTATATTTTTTGGTCCCTTTCATTACACTACTAATGAACTCTCTCACGTTTAACACCTCTTCCTTTAAATTTCATATCAAAAGTATCTTTACTAATAGTAAAATATTTATCTGTCAATAATCTAATTATACCACCCATCGGTTTAAGATTGACAATGCTTTTAATCTTAAATTTTTATTATCTTCAACTGACGACTGATGAGTAAACACATTCCCACAATTAGTGCACAAAAGCTTGCTCCGATTAAGCTCCATTTAAAGAAGGTAAATATCGGGGCCAATTCCGCAATGACCGGAGAGCGGAGCGGATATCGGTACATCACTATTGAAGCTGCGATATTCTCCATAAAATCTAACATCACAGCCCCAAAAGGAAGCAAGTTTATCTTCTTCCAGAAAGTCTTAATTTCCAGAGGACGAAAAATCATAGAGATGCTACCTACAAGAAAAAACAGATATACCATAGGCCATACTATGTCAAATGTATACCTCAATTTAATATAATACATTCGTCCCTCTGCCCCATATGCTTCTGCCATTGTGTAGAGATCTTCCGCCGAATATATAAGAGACGTATCTGGGGAATGCCCGGTCCCTAATATGCTTCTTGAATTTTCTGTTACTTGAGGAAGGACCATAATAATAAAAAGAATAAAAAACAGTGTTGTGGCTATCAGTATCTTCCAATTCAATAATCGATAGCACTTGAACGATACATTCTGTAGCATACTCATTCATATTCTCCTTAACCTATAAGACGTAGCTTTGCTCATTTTCAGGCTATATGGATTTTATTACCAGTAAGAAAACAAACATGTATTGGGATACTAAAAACATCATCATTAGTAGTTAGATTACTTTGTATAACAGACATTAGAGGTGTACGATGCGAAAAATAACTGACCGCTTTTTGCTAGGCGTTATCTCTGGACTTGGTGGCAATCTTGCTAAGCTTGCAGTAGAAAAAACTCTCCAAGCTATCGGCTTTAGTGAAGAAACCGGAGCTAAAAAAGCAGCTGGAATATTTCTAAAGAAAAGAGATATAAAAACTCCCTACGGCAAACTAATCGGAACTGTTGCTGATAATTTAATAGCTTCAAGTTTAGGTGTTGTCTGCATTTATACAATGACATTTATGGGGAAAGATAATTATCTATTAAAAGGGGCAGCCCTAGGGTTAGCGGAGTGGACTAGTCTATACGGAGTGACTTCTAGGATAGGAGCCACAGCGATATACCCAACGAAACCCAAAGACACCATAGCTCTTATGCTCTCCCATATAGCCTTCGGAGCAACAAAAATAACAATCGCTAGACATATTGGAGATGAAAGATTGTTTAACCCTAAAGAATGGTCCCAGGATATTAAAGACCCTCAAGAATTTGATTTGAAAATACTTAAAAATAAGCATTTACAGTAGTATGTGATTTAACTACTGCACCTATAAAGAACATGCAATCACATGAGAATGTGAGGCCATCATGCCATTTCTATTTATGGTAACCAAGATAGACTTGACCACATAAACTATACCATAAAATGGTATTTATTGTATAGAAAGGGGGGCCAGTATGTTTATAGTAGTTCCGATCCTATTCTCGATAGTCGCTATAGAATTGGCCGTCATTATTTGGTTGCTAATCCGCCTATTGCACGAGCTTAGAGAATTAGAACATCATAAAAAACCACCACACCCACAACCACAACCACACCCACGCCCATGTTAATGTTAAATTTAGATAAAATTTTGATTGTAAGCCTTGATTTATGATGTAAAAAGCAAGAGAAACTCTGCCATTAAAAAATGGCAGAGTTTCTTATTGTTTAGCCCTATAATGTTTTTACTACCATGAAGTATAAAGATTACCATAAGGTCGTTTATTATAAGGTATCAGTTTATTAAACGGTTTAGATAATATACTCTTCACATTACCCCCAAAGTAAGTTACATATCTTTCCACATATCCGCGAACAAGAGCCTTATCTTCGTCGGTCATTTCTACAATTTTGACTTCTTTGCCTAGATTATACTCAGGGATTTGCCCCCGAATATACATGATTCCTCCATGCATACCCGTACCGCAGTAGTCACCTACGATATCTTCCCGTTCTTTCAGTCCTATACCGAGTACTACGACGATACCACCTGCCATATATTCACCTAAGAAGTCTCCTGCTGTTCCACCGATGACTATAGCTGGGATCTTTTCCTTGTATTCCTTCATATGGATTCCCACGCGATAGCCGACATAGTCACGAATGAAAATTTCTCCGCCTCGCATCGCGTAACCTGTAGTATCCCCGGTATGCCCATGAACTATGATTCTGCCTTGGTTCATGGTATTACCTGTGCCGTCCTGGCCGTTACCCTTAACCACGATTTCCAATCCATCCATGAAGGCCGCCATATCATTCCCAGGAGTTCCCTCCAAGATAAGCCGCTGGCTTCCAGTCACACCATCACCGATATAGCGTTGGCCATTGACATTTTGAACTAAAATTTCTTTAACACCTTTATCTAAGTGATTCCTCAGATTATGGTTTAATTCTTTATAGTAAACACCTTTGGCATCGATTGTCATGGTCATTATTTTGTCACCCCCAACAATTGCTCGTGCCTGTATTCCTTGGGCAAATGAGCATAGCCAAAATCTTTATCCAATAGCTTATCCTTAAACGGATTAATGTCAGTTTCCTTTTCCATCAGGCCGGTTAGGATACCCGCCCTATCTACTTTATTTAAAGCTATGAATCCAACTAGTTTATTACCTCTAGTAACTATTTTACGATAGTTTTTTTTGGCTACTCCTGACTCTATCATTTCTGTAAATTCAGTGCTGTCTGGCTTAATTATACCAGCTGTTATCATTGGTAGACCAAAGAAGCTGATAGCATTCATGGCGAATCCACCCTGGTATCTTTCGTCTTTACCCGCCATATTTCGCCCGGCAGTAGATCCTTGCCTATAAGCATTAGGCAAGATGGGTAATACCCTATTCTGTTTGTAAAGGATATCATACCCTTCCGAAACGTCTCCTGCAGCATAGATATCGGTATAATTCGTTCTTAGATAATCATCCACTACTATTCCTCTATTAACTGTTAATCCTGCCTCGCTACCCAAATCTTTGTTAGGAGATACACCGATTGCGATAATTACCGCATCACATTCTAATTGCGTTCCATCTTGAAGTTGAACCCCTGAGACTTTATCATTACTACCTTTGATTTCCTTCACTGTATTATTTAGGTGAAATTCTACTCCTTTATCCTCTATGGTCTCCTGCACTATCCCGGCAGCCTCTTCATCAAGGATAGCACTTAGTACTCGGTTAGCTAGTTCCACAACTGTAACTTGTGCCTCTAGTCCGGCTATTGCTTCTGCAGCCTTTAGTCCGATTAAACCGGCACCGATGATGACCACCTTATCATCTTTCTTAAGATTTGCCTCGATATCTTTAACGTCATCCCACTTTAGGAAGGAGAAAACTCCCTTTAGCTGTAGTCCAGGCATCTCAGGAATAATAGGCTTACCACCTGTCGCCAACATGAGCTTTTCATATTCTACTTTTTCGCCTGTACTCAAAGATATTGTTTTCTCTTCAGGAAGGATAGCTTCAACTTTTAATCCTAAGCGCAGAGTAACATTCATCTTCTCGTAAAAGTTTGCTTCCCTATAATACATCTTCTCGCTCTTCACCTTACCTGCCAGATAGTACGAAATCAAAGGCCTGGAATAAGTGTGATAAGCTTCATCAGAAATGAGCATTATCGAGCCTTCAGGGTCAACTTGACGAATACCTTCGATAGTACCTATACCTGCGGCTGAATTACCTATTACTACATATTTCACTTTAATCTCCTCCTTTCGATATCTCAGCAAAGATTAAAGCATTATTGGGACATTTCTGGACACAGATAGGATTAGTGTCATTATTACTACAGAGATCACACTTGGAGGCAACCTTGTGCCCGCTTTCATCCCTTTTAATTGCTCCGTAGGGACAAACGAGGACACACGTCCAGCAACCGACACAGCGGCTCTCGTCATTAGTGACTATTCCTGTCTCAGGATCCTTGGTCATAGCTCCGGTGATACAACCTTGGGTACAATCCGCTTCTTCACAATGCCTACACTGTAAAGCGAAAGTAAGAGGTTGATCAACTTCTACCAAGATCCGGGCTACAGGCCTAGTCTCCTGTCGCTGAAAAGCTTTTAGGATACTACTGGGATATTCAGAATGTGCTGTAGCACAATACACTTCACATAATTTACACCCTGCACATACTTCCTCGCGGGCATATACTCTTTTCATAACGTGTCCCCTCTTTCTCCTTCATGGTATGGAAGGGTTATTCCCCTGCTGGTAAAATCCCTAGTATTCTGTACTCGGTCTCACTAAGCCCTACCCCTCTGAGCATTAGACGGTTGCCTCTAAGACTTTCTAAAGCATTTATACCCATCCCACCAAGAAGTTCTTTAATTTCATGGGACCAGGCATGAATAAGATTAGTAAGACGCTGGGCCCCTATCTCTGGATTGAGTCGTTTAACAAGTTTGGGGTCTTGAGTACAGATACCCCAGTTACATTTACCTGTATAGCAGGTCTGACACATACGGCAACCCATAGTAATTAAGGCAGCAGTGCCGATATAGCAGGCATCAGCTCCAAGCGCAATAGCCTTAACAATATCAGAACTATTACGAATACCTCCGGCGATAACTAGTGATGCTTGGTTACGAATTCCTTCTTGACGCAGACGTGAATCTACTGCCGCTAAAGCGAGTTCTGCAGGTATCCCTACACTATCACGCGTTCTCAAGGGCGCAGCACCTGTTCCACCACGAACTCCATCTATGGCCACAATATCTGCTCCAGCACGTACGATTCCCGAAGCGATAGCTGCCACATTATGAACAGCTGATACCTTTACACTTACAGGTTTTGTATATCTCGTAGCTTCTTTAAGGGCGTATATCAACTGGCGTAAATCCTCGATTGAGTAAATATCATGGTGAGGAGCCGGCGAGATAGCATCTGACCCTACTGGAATCATCCGTGTCTTGGATACCTCTTCCCCAACTTTTTCACCAGGAAGGTGACCACCGATACCAGGCTTGGCTCCTTGACCGATTTTGATTTCTATAGCAGACCCGGCATTTAGATACTCTGCATCAACACCGAACCTTCCTGAAGCGACCTGAACGATACAGTTTTTGCCGTATTCATAGACATCTCTATGCAATCCACCTTCTCCAGTGTTCCACATAACCCCACAGTCTGTAGCCGCTTTAGCTAAAGATTTTACGGCACTGAGACTTATCGCACCAAAAGAAAGTGCTCCAAACATAATAGGAGCATCCAGTACCAATTGAGGTGGTAATTCTTTTATTAACTTACCATCCTTGATTATCACATTGTCTGGTTTACTTCCCAAGTAAGTTCTAATTTCCATAGGTTCACGTAGTGGATCAATGGAAGGGTTGGTTACCTGGCTAGCATTGAGGAAGAGTCTGTCCCAGTAGATAGGAATCGGTTTGTCGGTTCCCATCCCGGTTAGAAGAACTCCACCCCCTTCGGCCTGTCGGTCAATACCTCGTATAGTGCTGGAATTCCAATAATGGTTTTCTTTATATTCGGTAGGATTTCTCCTAATTTTCAATGCATGAGTAGGGCAATAGATGACACAACGGTGGCAGTTAACACATTTTTCCTCTTCTGCTATAACGCTATCAACATCTTTATCCCAATGATGAACATCATTAGCACATTGATTGACACATACTTTACAAGTGATACATCTATTTGGGTCACGATCAACCAGATAATCAGGCAGTTGCATACTGATAGGCATCTCTAGTTTCCTCCTTTTCAAGCATACCGATCACCGGTTCCCCGCCTTTTGGTGTCCAAACGTTGTCTGGACTAGGACATATTTCCCTGATAGCTGATTCTTCAGAGGATACATAGAGGTTATCCCCTTTAGTTGCAGCTACCAATGGTCTCAGCTTAATGCGATCATTAAGGGCTACAATACCTTTACTGGTACCGAGGATAATGGAAAAAGGCCCATTTAGGAGTAGATTTCCATAAACAGCTCTCAATGCGGTATACATCTCCTTCTTGGCAGGTTCCATTCTCTCCATGTTTCTCCAGAATGGAGGTGCTAAAACTGAACAGGCTGTCTCTATATCAAGTCCATGTTTTCGCACAAGCAGATCAAAAGCATAGGTTATAGCTTCGGTATCAGTCTGTAAAGAAAGCTGATAACCAAACATCTCCAGATAACGTTTATTGGCACCGTACGATGATATTTCCCCGTTGTGAACGATAGACCAATCCAATAAGGTGAAAGGATGTGCTCCTCCCCACCACCCTGGTGTATTGGTTGGAAAACGTCCATGGGAAGTCCAGATATATCCCTTATACTCGTCCAAACGGAAGAATTCTCCTATCTCTTCCGGATATCCAACTCCTTTGAATGCCCCCATATTCTTGCCGCTGGAAGCTACAAATGCCCCATCAAACTTAGCGTTAATCATCATGACTATCTTCATAACAAATTCATCGCATCCACAATCTTCATCGATAAATTCACTTTTGGGTTTTACAAAGTAACGCCAGACAATGGGTGAATTTTTTATTGAGGCTACTTTTTTGGTAGGAATCTCATGGCTTTCAGCGATATTGAATCTGCTGCTCAAAAATTCTTCTGTATAATCTTTAATAGTAATGTCATCATAATACATATGGAAAGCATAATGCTCTGCATATTCAGGATATATACCGTATGCGGCAAAACCCCCACCTAAGCCATTGGAGCGATCATGCATTAACGCAATGGATTTAATAACATCACGACCAGAAAATCTTACTCCTTGCTTGTTAACTATTCCACTGATGGCACAACCTGACGGAATTCGGATTTCACCTTCTCTTAGCAATTCTATCTCCTCCTAGTAAATCCTAAATACTGATGATTTGGTACTTGCTTTATTTATCTAGCTATTAGGATTTTAGCATAAATATTTAAGTTAAAACCGAACTTTAAGCAAAAATACTGTATTATTCTCAATAATTAGTTTTTTGAATATTGTATACTTCTAAATAATCTCCTTCTTATTTGGTTTAATCTTTAATAAATGCTCTATATATTTAAATATTTATGTTTAAATACTATATCCATAATTTTAGATAATGAATACAGTATTACAACTTAATCTGTGTATCCAAAATCCACAAAATAATATAAAATAATAACGTTATTAAATATCTATTTAAATTCTGGGGGGTAAACAAGATGTCTTACGTACAAAGTGTCTTAGAACAAGCTATTAAAAGAAATGCTGGTGAATCAGAATTTCACCAAGCAGTCAAAGAAGTCCTGGAGTCTTTAGAACCGGTATTCGAGCAAAGACCTCATTACAAAGCCGCTGGCATCTTAGAGCGGATCGTTGAGCCCGAGCGTCAGATTATGTTCCGTATTCCTTGGGTAGATGATAGTGGTAAGGTACAGGTAAACCGTGGTTTCCGAGTTCAGTTTAATAGCGCTATAGGTCCTTATAAAGGTGGCTTGCGTTTTCATCCTTCCGTAAACCTTGGTATTATCAAATTCCTTGGTTTTGAACAAATCTTTAAAAACTCTCTTACTGGACAACCAATTGGTGGCGGCAAGGGTGGTAGCGATTTCGATCCTAAAGGGAAATCAGACAATGAGGTTATGCGATTCTGTCAAAGCTTTATGACTGAACTCAGCCGTCATATCGCTGCTGATACAGATGTACCTGCTGGAGATATCGGAGTTGGTGGTCGTGAGATAGGCTATATGTATGGCCAATATAAAAGAATTAAAAATGCTTACGAAGGTATACTTACAGGTAAAGGCCTCACCTATGGTGGTAGTTTGGTCCGTACTGAAGCTACGGGATATGGTTTGGTGTACTTCATGGAAGAAGCCCTTAAATCAGTCGGGAAATCTTTTGATGGAGCTAACGTCGTGGTTTCAGGTTCAGGTAATGTTTCTATATATGCTACAGAAAAAGCGCAGCAGTTAGGCGCTAAGGTTGTTGCTGTAAGTGATTCCTGTGGTTATATCTATGATAAAAATGGTATCGATCTTGCGCTTCTGAAGAAGATGAAAGAAGTGGATAGATGTAGAATTTATGAATACAAAGATAAGCATCCTCATGCTGAGTTCTATGAAAGCTGTGGAGATATTTGGAATGTTCCCTGTGATATAGCATTACCTTGTGCTACCCAAAATGAATTGGATGAACAAGCTGCCAAAACATTGGTTGCCAACGGTTGCTATGCAGTTGGTGAAGGTGCTAATATGCCTTCTACTCCTGAAGCTGTTAAGGTTTTCATGGCTAATAATGTATTATTCGGACCAGGCAAAGCTGCTAACGCTGGCGGTGTTGCCACTTCCGCTTTGGAAATGGCCCAAAATAGCATGAGATATTCTTGGACATTCGAAGAAGTAGATGCCAAGCTTAAAGACATCATGATAAATATTTACCATAATTCTAGTTCCGCTGCCAAACAATTTGGTTATGACCAAAACAATCTAGTTGTAGGAGCTAATATTGCTGGATTCCTCAAAGTTGCAGATGCTATGATGGCTCAAGGCGTAGTATAAGAATTATTGTTTAATCTGCATATAACGAAAAAGCTTGGATGAATCAACATCCAAGCTTTTTCTTATGCCAGAAATACTCTTTTTAATTATCTAGATATATTCTTGGTACCCTCTTGGTAATCCCACAGAGAATCTCATAACTAATGGTACCTGCCCTATCTGCTAATTCTTTAGCTGTTATAACTTCGTCACCGTCTTTACCTAGAATTGTAACTTCATCCCCTACAGCGACATTTTCAATGTCGGACACATCTACCATTGTCTGATCCATGCAGACCTTTCCGATAATCAGAACGCGTTGACCTTTGATAAGGACTTCTCCTCCATTAGACATAGTCCTTCTCAGTCCGTCTGCGTATCCCAAAGGAAGAGTAGCAACTTTTGTAGGGCGTTCAGCAAAGAATGATCTGCCATATCCTACACTTTCTCCTGGGTCAATAGTTTTCAAATGAGATATACGAGCTTTAAGTGATAATACAGGTCGTAAGTCGATATCTTGAGCAAGCTCTTCTAAAGGGTTAAGTCCATAAATAATTAAACCTGGACGACAAATTTCATAATGGCTGGCAGATACCTGCATCACTGCAGGTGAATTAGCAGCATGCCTGATAGAAATATCTATGCCAGAAGCACAAAGCCTATCGTGGAGTTTATTAAGTTGGTCTAGTTGGCTCTGAGCATAGGATAAATCAGGACTATCCGCTGTAGCCAGGTGTGTATATATCCCTTCCACATCAATATTAGGAAGTAAAGATATTTGTGTTATGTCTTCAAAAGCTGTCTCTCTAAACCCTATCCTACCCATTCCAGTATCAATCTTGATATGGATTTTAGCATTCTTTTTAAGTTTGACCGCGGCCTCAGACAAAGCGATCGCCTGTTCTACCTGGAATATCTCAGGGATTATGTCTTCCTTTACTAGAATCTCGGAATATTCAGGTAAAGTTGGACCTATAACCATAATTATTGAATCGGAGAAATGGCCTCTAAGTTCAAGAGCCTCCTCTAAGAAAGCAACTCCAAACCTTTGAATCCCTTCCTCTCTCAGAGCACGAACAATTTGAACGGCTCCATGTCCGTAAGCATCAGCTTTGACGATAGGCATTATTTCACTGTTGGTAAGCTTTTTAATTCTCCTGATGTTGTGTCTGAGGGCATTTAAGTTTACTTCTGCCCATACGGGACGATAACTTGCCATAATAATCCTCCAACAGTCACTATCGACTCTCAATATCTCTTCTGATTTTAGGAAGATGGTCTACTAATTCTGAAGCAGTATATCCTGATGAACCATACTGTTCTTTAAGAATATCTGCTGCTTTACCATGAAGGTAAACACCCATACATGCCGCTCCTAAAGGGGGAACCCCTTGAGCTAACCAGGATAGAATACTACCTGTTAAGACATCACCTGTTCCTCCGGTCCCCAAGCCTTCGTTACCCGTCAAGTTGATAAAAACCCTGCCATCAGGTGATGCAACAATAGTACCCGCACCCTTTAAAACTAATATTACACCCCACTCCATAGCTTTAGAAACAGCTAACTTGAGTCTATTCTCCTGAACTTCAGTGATAGAACACCCACAAAGACGAGCCATTTCTCCAGGATGGGGAGTGAGGATAAGAGTCCCCTTCCCTTTCCTCGAATTAAGTATATCCAGTTCAGGCGAGATTAGGTTCAATGCATCTGCATCCATTATAATAGGAACTTCTGTCTCTTTAAGCATACTCTTTAAGACAGAAAGAAATGATTCTGTCTGCTTAAGTCCTGGCCCAACTGCACAGGCATCCGCACCAGATAGACGTTCTTCTATGACCTTCCAAGAACTAGCTGTTAAGACTTCATAATCTTTGGCAGGCCAAACTGTTGCTTCAATAACTCCTAAATCAACAGTTTCTGCAATTCCTTCCGGAACTACGAGCTGCAGGAGTCCAACTCCACAACGTTGTGCTGCCTTGCCAGCCAAGATCACAGCACCACTCATCCCGGTTGATCCACCGATTAGAACTGCTCTCCCATGGGTTCCTTTATGACCGTGGGGATGTCGGACTGGAATTAAGGGTTTAACAATATCATCAGTCAATAGGTAAGCAAAAATCTTTTCTTCGTTAATAATGTATTCCGGTATGGATATCTGATCGACAACTATTCTCCCCGAATATATCGGCCCTTCACCAAGATAATGTCCTAGCTTCGGAAGGCCGAAAGTAACTGTCACATCACCAATTACTGCTGAATTATGTACCTTTCCGGTGTCAGCTTCCAATCCACTCGGAATGTCTACACAGAGGACTGGCAGTTCAGTTTTGTTCAAATCTTCGATATAACTAAGCATATTTTCCGGTATTGATCCTTTAAAACCTGTTCCGTAAAGTGCATCTACAGCAATTTGAGCCTGCATAAGCGCAAGTTTAAATAACCTTAGCTGTTTTTCATCTTCAACGCTAACTATCTTACCACCAATTCCTTGGTAGAGCTCATAATTAAGTTTGGTATCTCCACTCAACTCCGTTGTTCCTGCAAAGAGAAATACCGTCACTTCCATTCCAAGGACGGTTAAATGTCTCGCAACGGCTAACCCATCCCCACCATTATTACCTTTGCCAACAAGAATTACTGCCTTCTGTCCCTTTACTCCTTTTTTATTATCTATGGTGAGAATTTTCTTTATCTCCTGAATTACTGCTAGAGCTGCATTTTCCATAAGTATAATACCAGGTATACCATAATTGTTGATGGCATTGGCATCAATACTTCGCATCTGGCTTGAACTCACTACGCGCATTCGTTACCCTCCTAAAATAGCAACAGCTATCGCTAAATCTTTGCTGTGAGAAAGACTTACCCTAACTATCCCCGCTCCTCTGGATAAGGCAATACCTCTAGCCTTAAGGCTTAGATATACCTCGGGTTCGCCCATCTCATTACTAATTATTTCTATGTCGTGCCAAGATAGTCCTCTCAGCCCTGTCCCAAGTGCTTTTAATACCGCCTCTTTACCCGCAAACCTTGCTGCTAGAGAAGCTTCATTCTTCGCTGTATCCTCATTAAGCTCCTTCTGGGTAAAAAGCCTTTGGAGAATTCGAGGATTCCTTTGGCAGGCTGCTTTAAATCTAGATATTTCAATTATATCAGTACCTGGATACATTCTATGTCCTCCAAATTTTTACAATTAACTATTTAAGAGACCTCTTGTTTGATTATTCTAGAATAAGGAAGCCTCATTGTTACGGTAGCACCCTCATTTAGTTTGCTAGCAATAACTAAACCGTACTCCTCTCCGTATAGGCCCTGAAGACGGGCATGAACATTGGCCAATCCGACCCCGTTACCTGACCCCACTCCAGGGAGAAGGACATCTTTCAATCTTTTGGCATCTATCCCCAATCCGTCATCAATAATTTCTACGAGAAGCTCAATATCTCCGCTTTCAGATTCTATTCTATCTACACGGATTAAGACTGTACCACCGATAAGTTTGGGTGTAATCCCATGTTTAACAGCATTTTCCACTAAAGGTTGAATACTAAGCCTAGGAACCTCTGCCTCCATCAAATCACGAGGTATTTCCGATTTAATTTTAAGCTTACGTCCAAAACGCGCTTTCTCCAAAACAAGATAAGTGTTCACAAATTCCATTTCTTCTTTCAAAGATATCAGAGATGCTTTTGATTTAAGAGCTTTACGGAAGAATTCAGCTAAATGAATCAAAAGTCTCCTGGCACGATTGGGATTAGACCGACTTGTAGCTATAATGGTATTCATCACATTAAAAAAGAAATGAGGATTAATCTGCGCTTGGAGAGCATCTAATTTGGCCTCCGTGACAAGATTTGCCTGGTGATCTAAATCAGCTAACTCTACTTGAAGACTTAGAATCTGTCCCATCCCAATTGCTAAACGGATAAGGTCAGGTGACATCTTTCCATCTTTAGTTTCATAGAGCTTAAATGTTCCAACAACTATACCCTTACAAACCAATGGAACTATAACTGCTGCGGCTAATGGACATTCACAGGTATCAGCTAAAGGGCAGTTTAACTCGCCTTGAGTTTGGACTATTTTAAAATTGTTTGTCTTTATCACTTCTCTGGTAGCTTCAGTCAAAATTTTGTCTCCTGGATGATGCCTATCACAACCTGCCCCTATATAAGCTAGCTGTTTTTCACAGTCTGTTATAGATACCGCTGCTACTTGACCAATATCTTGGATAATTTTAGCGATAGCGTGAGCATTTTTCTCATTAAGACCTCTCCTCATAAAAGGTAGTGTCTCGTGAGCAATCTTTACACTCAAATCCGCTTGCCGGGTATTATCTTGGGAAGTACGTTTTTTTTCCAAAGTATCAATGAACCAATAAAATATCAAAATGTTAATTCCTAGAAAGCTTACTAACATAACCACATTCTGGGTTATTATTCCTAAGATTATCTCTAAGATAAAGATTAGAGCTATAACGTACTTTACTTTTTTTTCCAAAATCCCATCCCACTCTTCTTTCTCTATTCTTGGATATTATCCAGCAAGAACTGAACTTTTTTCAGACCGTCATCCGGACTTACAACCAATAGAATATCTCCTATCCTAAGCATATAATCTGCCTCTGGAGAAAAATTCTCATTTCCGTTCCTAACCACTCCCACTACGGTAGCCCCAGTTAGTTCTCTAACTTTAAGCTCCCTTAATGTACGTCCGACCGCTTTGGAGTCAGAACTCACTTCAATCTCCGCAACGTCATTCCAACGCGAAATGAATCTGTCAGCATAACCTGTAAGCTTAATCAAAATACTATCAATCTGTCTATCTATCTCTCTTCTTTTCTCTAGCAATATTTTAAGGTCTTCCATATAGGTATGGATTTCATTTTTCAAGTTATAGGACCTTAGAAATTTTTCAGCCTGCTTCTTAGAGTTAACTGTTATGCCGATTCCCTGCCTTACTCCTACCACATCTTCACTCTGAAGGATGGCAATAGCCCTGCGAATAGTTTCTGGAGATACGTTGAATCTTCCCGCCAGTGTAGATCTTCCATGTATCTTATCTCCTTCATGATACTCCCCTAAGACTATGGAATATGCTATAGCATTAGCAATCTCTTGATATCTGGCCTGTTCCAAAATAAATCCCTTACTTTCTTTTAAAATTCACTGGTATAAATCTAAAAATTCTGAATGACTTATTTAATGAACTTCTTATTAAGGCAGCTAATAAAAAGTAGCGAATATTATTTAGTAATTTTCTTCTTATTCTACAGTAGCTATCAGTTGAAAACAACATTTCTTCACAAATCTAACTTTTTAAATCCAACTACTTTTCAGGCTCTTGACGTCTGCCAACTTAATATGTTAATATCGGATGGCAGTATTATGTCCAAAATTAGTATGATAGATAAACTACTGAGTATATTATATATATATGAGCTTTTTTCCGGTTATTTTGTGTTGGAGAAGGAGGTCGTTCAAAATGGTTATTCATTCCTCTGATCGTGAGCAGGAATTACGTAAACACTCCCTAGAACGTGCTGATGAACTTAAACAGCAAATCAAACCCTATTTAGAGAAATCTAAGGTTATACCAGCTGGACTTGATCTAAATGATTTCTATGAAGCTCAAAAAGAGAGAATCCTCCAATATTTCAATGCTACACAAGACGACTGGGATGATTGGCATTGGCAGATGAGAAATCGTATTACAGATGTTGATACCTTGAGTGCCATCTTTCCAATTCCTGAAGACCGTAAAGCAGAAATAGCAAAAACCGGTAATATTTTTAGGTGGGCAGTATCCCCCTATTATCTTAGCCTGATGGATTTTAATAATCCCAAAGATCCTATCTTTCTCCAAGGAATACCAATGGGATTGGAGCTCGAGGATGACAAAGGTGAATCCGATCCTATGGGAGAAGCAATGACATCTCCCGCTCCTTGTATTACACGACGATATCCAGACCGGCTAATAATTAATGTTACCAATATATGTGGAATGTACTGCCGCCACTGTCAAAGAAGACGAAATATTGGGGAAACAGATCAACACAGTAGCAAAGAAGATTTAAGTGCTGCCTTAGATTATGTAAGAGCAAATCCAGAAATTAGAGATGTACTCATAACAGGTGGAGATGCACTCCTTCTAAGTGACAGCACGCTTGAATGGCTGCTAAGTGAACTTCAGAATATTCCTCATGTGGAGATTAAGAGATTAGGAACCAGGACCCCTGTTACGCTTCCTATGCGGGTCACAAGCAATCTCTCAGATATCCTGGCCAAATATGCACCACTTTATCTTAATACCCAGTTTAATCACTCCAAGGAAGTAACGCTAGAAGCTAAGAAAGCTGTAGATAAGCTAGTCTCAGCTGGGGTTATTGTAGGTAATCAAGCCGTTCTTCTCAAAGGTGTCAACACTGATCCCGATGTTATGAAGAAAATGAACCATGAACTTCTAAAAATTCGAGTACGACCCTACTATATCTTCCATGCAAAGAAAGTTAAAGGTACAAGCCATTTCATTCCTACCATTCAGGAGGGGTTAGACATAATGGAAGGACTTAGAGGGTTCACCTCTGGTCTAGCTATTCCCACTTATATTATTAATGCCCCTAAAGGCGGAGGCAAAACTCCACTCCTACCCGAGTATCTAGTTTCCCTCGATGAGGATAAAGCTGTTCTTAGAACATGGGAAGGCAAGATTGTAGAGTATGATACAGATAGCTGATATTAATTTACTAGTATAAATATAGTTTGAGAAAAAACGGGAGCGTTGCTAACCTACTTTTATGTAGCGAGCAATACTCCCGTTTTAGTTCTATTATACGCCACTAACAAACTTCTTTCCCTGGAAGCTATCTCTTTCCATCATTTCTCCGTCTATCCCGTTAAGAACTTCCCATTTCTTTCGGGTCCACTCTGGTGCAATCACATCTGCTGCCGGGCCATCTCCCATAAGTCTATGGATTATAACGTTCCCAGGTAGAATCTCTAATACGTCAGCAACAAGTTCTATATATTGTTCCATAGTAAGAAGAGAAAAATCCTCTTTAAGATATGAGTCAGCAAGCCTAGTTTCTTTCAAGACATGAAGTGAATGCAGTTTGATTCCCTGAATAGGGAGGTCGGCTAAAGACTTAGCAGTAAAAAGCATTTCTTCTATTTTTTCATGGGGTAAGCCTAAGATAACATGTGCACACACCCGGATATTTCTTTCTCTTAACTTAAATAACGCTTCTTTAAAGCAATCAAAGTCATGACCACGATTCATCCATTCCAGTGTTTTGGAATGAACAGACTGAACCCCCAATTCAATCCATAAATATGTGATCTTATTAAGATCTTCAAGTATATCTAGGATTTCATCTGGTAGACAATCAGGTCTAGTTGAGATCGATAAACCAACCACCCCTTCCTGTCCTAAAGCTTCTTCATATATTTCTCTCAAATAGCTTGGGGAACCATAAGTACCGGAAAATGATTGAAAATAGGCTAAGTATTTGGCGTTCGGCCACTTTTTTAAAGTTCTAGCACGAACTTGGTCAAACTGCTCCTTAATGGAAAACCCTCTTTGTCCGGCAAAGTCTCCCGACCCCTTTTCACTACAAAAAATGCATCCTCCCGTACTCAAGGTTCCGTCCCTATTCGGACAACTGAGCCCTGCATCAAGTGACACTTTTATAACTTTTTCTCCAAACACTTCTCTGAAGTGTTGGTTTAGTGTATAGTAACGTTTTTCCATAAGTTAGCCAGCCCTTCCGGATTCCAAATTGAGAAGAATGCTTTTTTTCTCCAGACCACTAGCGTACCCTACAAGATGGCCATTTTTTCCTATAACCCTGTGGCACGGTACCACGATTCCTAAGGGATTCTTATTATTAGCTGAGCCTACTGCCCGCTGTCCCTTTGAGCATCCGATTTGTTCAGCTATATCTGAATAACAGCATGTTTCTCCATAAGGAATCTCCAGCAGGGCTTGCCAGACTCTTAGTTGAAATTGTGTCCCTAACTGCCAAAGAGGAAAGGAGAAATTCCGTCGTTCTCCGCTAAAGTATTCCTGGAACTCCTTGATGATATCCATATTTGGTTCCTTCTGTTCACTGACTTCATAGCCTGGCAAGTAACGCCTAACAATAAATTGGAGCTGATCAAGGAGTATATCTTTATTATCCAGCCCGCTCATAATAAGACGGGAAGAAGAAACTGCAGTAAACAATTCTAGCCACGTCCCATCTATTATTACAGGTTCTACCCAGTAAGAAATTGTCTGGGAAAAAGCTAGCTTTCCCATATTATTCACCTCAAACGTAACTTTAAGTTTATTATATATTAAACTTTTCTACCACATCAATTACAACATATTTTGTAGCACTTCATATAATATTTAATATTATATATTAAAATATTATACAACCATTAAAGGGGATTAGCTATGGCCGACCTCACTCGCCCAAGCAAATGTATACCATATAAAAATTCATATTGCCGGGGGCCTATAAGCGGCATCTCAGTAATCCAACCAGAATGTCAAAGCCTTCCTGACGGCAGTCTGGTAACCAATCCCACCTATATACCATCGCTGGCATCATCATTCTGGACTTATAAATTTATGATTGACTGTTGCTCATTACCGGGCGGTATGAAAAGTATTGCCCTCCCTGTGTGTCGGAATATCAAAGAACAGTTTGTCAAACTTTATGAAAAAATTGATGATTGTGGAACATTTACATCCGTTCCTTTTATTTTGGTAAAGAGAGACCCACGCTTTGGCTTTGCCCCTCTCGATTATTATTGGCTAATCGTAGAAAACGGAGGAAGATATTGCGATGGTTTGTCTGTAATATACTTGCTGGAACTAATTGGGGATTTTTCGGCCCGAGCCCAAGTTGTCAAGGTTGATACCTCATTAGTTGTTCTCTCTTTTGGGTTTAGAGGACCATTGGTCCCAGAGTGTAACCCCCAAGGTAATCTCAGTATTAAAAATAATTGCAGTATCATCATTGAAGGCAATCAAGCTGCTCTAAACTATACTATTGATATAATCAACTCAGGGGGTTCTTCATTAAATAATGTTATGTATCACGATGTTATCCGTATTCCGCTAGAGATAGGCCTTGGCAAAATTGTAATAACTCCTTCTACACTCACTGCAGACACAAGTGTATCAGGAAGAATAACAATCAAAGGAAATCTCGGCAGAATAAATGAGGGACAGGTCGTTAGCGTCACCTACTCCATTCCACTCATAAGCATCTCTAAATCCCAATCCTACACAATTAACAACGCTGTCCAAGCATATGCACAGGGAACAGAATCTCATGCCTCTTGTTCTGTAGTTCTGGAAGCAGTGGAGCTCAGTGCTTCTATGATTTGCAACATTACAGAAGGTAATAAAGGCAAGTTTACAATTATTTTATCAAATGTTCCTTATTCCCCAGATACTGCTGTCAACATTGAGGACCACCTAACTATCCCGGAGGGGTTCACGCTCAAGTTTACTGATTTTGGTGGATGCACTGCAGTCTTTACTAATGGAGGAGAACCAGTTCCCCTTGGAGTAGATATTACAGGTCCCATAGATATTACCCTGACCTGCAATAACTTTCATATCCTGAAGGATTCCTGTGGGCTGAAGACCATTGCTTTTACAGTAATATCCGGAACACTGCCGGGCAGTACAAGTATTGAAAATTGTTTGACCAAAATAGATTTAGCAGATGCTGATTCCCAAATCCTTCTTGGCATTGGTCAACTGCCCGTAAAAGCAAGTATTGATGTTCTGTATGATATCGGGTGTAGCTTATCATAAGTATCATTCGTATGAGATCAAATTATCCAAATAATATTCCAAGCTGTCATTAAAAAGGCAGCTTTTGTTGTAGCGCTTTGTCCATCCTTTCATATAGTATAGTACAACCATTAAAAGGAGGATGCTTATGGCAGATCCTATTCAGTCGTGCAATTGTATTCCCCACGAAAATATCTGCTGCTGCGGACCGGAAAGCGGAATTTCCGTAGTACAGCCCACATGCCAGACCCTACCGGACGGTAGGGTGGTGAATAACCCTGCATTTGCAGCGATCCCTTCAATATCATACTGGAGTTATAAGTTTTTTACAGATTGTGGTACAGAAACACAGGCAATTACCACGATCGCAATCCCAGTATGTGAGACCCTAACAGCAGAAAGCGTAGCCGTTTTTGAAAAAATAGACGGTTGCGGGCAGTTTGTATCCGTACCGTTTACTCTCGCTAAAACCTCACCTGGTTTTGGCACTGCTGAAGACGGATATCAATGGCTGTTGGTTAATTCAGACAACAGATATGGAAAAGGGGTCTGCGTTGAACTTCAGATCCAGCTGACAGGTAATTTTCCTACTGCTGTTCAGGCTATAAAGGTAAACGCAGCTACCAACGTGCTGACCTTCGATTGCGGATGTTTCCTAGTTCCTAGGTGCAATCCCCAAGGACAGCTTACCGTAATCAAAAGATGCAGTCGTACTATCGTTGAAAATCAAGTAACCCTTAATTACGAAGTAAACGTAACCAACAATGGAAATGCAGCCTTACCCAACGTTCAGTACCTTGATACAGTTTTCATCCCATCGACATTAGGGTTGGGAACCATTACGGTGACTCCCGTCTCACTTAATGTCAACACTAGTGTTCCGGGACAAATTACCATCAGTGGTAATTTAGGTACAATCACCCCTGGAGGACAGATCAATATCACCTATACCATCCCTATAACTAGTATACCTTCACCTGAACTATACGTGATTAACAATACAGCGATGGCATCGGCTGCTGGGACTATGGATATTTCCTCCTGCACTACCGAATTTGAAGCCGTAGAAGTGAACACGACCAAATGCTGTACAATCGCTGGTAATAGAGGTTCATTCACCATCACTTTAGCCAGCGTCGCACAATCCCCTACTACGAATGTTAATGTAGAAGACCATCTCATGATTCCTAACGGTGTTACTGTACAGTTTACCAGCTTTGGTGGATGTGATGCAGTCTTCTCTTCAGGTGGAGGGCCTGTGCCTTTGAATACCAATATAAGCGGTCCTGTAGATATCACAATTTCCTGCAATAATGTTTTAGTCCCGGCAGGAGGGTCGATTAGTAAGACCGTAACCTTCACCATTGTATCCAGCACCTTATTCGGAACAGCAGTCATTCAAAATATGGTCAACATTGTTACCCCGACAAATCCGGACAGCCAGGTGTTCCTTAGTGCAGGACAGCTTCCAGTCCAGTCCAATATAGATGTATCCTTGAACTTGGTATGTAGAAATCCTTGTTCTTAGACTAATTAATTTTAAAGGAGAGATGCTTATGGCAGATCCCATCCAACCTTGCAACTGCTCACCCCATATGAATATTTGCTGCTGTGGGCCACAAAACGGGATTGATGTGATTCAGCCTGCATGTCAAACCCTGCCTGACGGCAGTGTCGTTAATAACCCTGCTTATTCAGTCCAAACCTCAACATCATTCTGGACCTATAAGTTTATCACAGACTGTGACCAGCCAACGAGGGGTATAAGTGGTATTGGTATACCTGTCTGTGAATCTATACAATCTGATAGCGTCACTGTGTTTGAAAAAGTAGACGGTTGTGGTAATTTTGTGTCTGTTCCGTTTATCCTTATAAAAAATGATCCGAATTTTGGTATAGCCCCTACAGGCTATCAATGGCTGAAGATTGAGAGTAGGGATAGATACGACAAAGGTGTCTGTGTAGAATACCGAATCCAAATCACAGGAAACTACCCCACCGACATCCAGCCTATTATAATCAGAGCACACAATAATGTGTTGACCTTTGACTGTGGCTGCTTTCTGGTCCCAAGATGCAATCCCACCGGTGAACTTTCAGTAACCAAAACCTGCGGGCATATTCTCACTGATAACCAAGTTGCCCTTAACTATGAGGTTAATGTATCCAACACGGGGAATGCACCCTTAGACAATGTGCAGTATCTGGACACTATATTTATTTCACCAATCTTGGGTATTGGCACCATTACGGTTAACCCTCCTACTCTGAATGTTAACACCAGTGTACCTGGTAAGATTACAATTAGCGGTAATCTTGGTACCATCAATCCTGGGGAAACTGTTGTGATAACCTATTTAGTCCCCATCACCACCATCCCATCAGCAAGAAGGTATATTACGAATAATACCGCTACCGCAACTGCTGCCGGCACCATGGATATGGCAACTTGTTCGACCAATCTGAGTGCTGTTCAGGTTAGAGTGGACAAATGCTGCAGAATTTCCGACACCAACAGCGCCTCCTTCACTTTCACTATCTCCAATGTTGGCGACTCTCCAGACACATTTGTCAATGTAAGAGACCATCTGAGTATACCTGCTGGTGTTACCGTTAGATTTACTAGCTTTGGAGGATGTACGGCAACCTTCGAACCAGGTGGTACCCCGGTACCGCTAAACAGTGATATTACAGGACCTATTACTATTAGCATTGCCTGTGACAACCTCCCTGTACACTCCACAGGTTCGTCTAGCCGGACTGTAAGCTTTTCTGTAGTATCTAGTACCGCTTTTGACACATCCATCATTAACAATGCTGTCAGCAGTGTTGTCTTAAGCGATCCTGATAGTGCCATTTTCCTAGGAGCTGGACAGCTGCCGGTTGAAGCAGATATTGATGTTAGTCTGAATGCAATCTGTGCTCAACCCTGTAGCTAATTAAGTTATTGATTATTGATGATAGAAAGGGAGCTGTTGCACACTTACCACCTACTTGGTAAATGCAACAGCTCCTCACTATATTATTAGGTTATAATATCTATTCTATCTAATAATAATTATACATTATAAGTTGCGTTAGCCGTCATTCCCTCCATATCGGGATACGCACTTTCACCATGCTGAGTGGTATCCAATCCCGATACTTGCTCCTCCCCTGAAGCTGTAAGAGGGGTGATAGCTGCTATCACCTTGAGGATTAAGAAAGTTGCCGTCCCTGCAAAAGCATAGGTTGCTATAACTGCAATCATCTGGATACCCACAAGTTCAAAATTTCCACTATAGAAGAAACCATCAGCTCCACCAGCATTCACAGACGTAGTAGCAAATAATCCTGTGGCTAAAGCTCCCCATGTTCCACCGATACCATGTATGCCAAAAACATCTAGGGCATCATCATATCCCAGTTTTTCTTTTAATTTAGCTACAGCGAAGTAACATATTCCGCCAGAAATAAATCCTATCACTAAGGCTGCCATCGGTGTCACAAATGCAGCGGCAGGCGTTATTGCTACCAGTCCGGCGATTACCCCCGAAATAGCCCCTAGGACAGTTGGTTTACCATGATAGATCTTCTCTATAATAACCCAGCCCAGAAGACCTGTACTAGCTGCGAGTTGTGTGGTTACAAAGGCCAAGACAGCAATACCATCGGCTGCAAGTTCACTACCAGCATTGAATCCAAACCAGCCGAACCAGAGGAGGGAGCCACCAAGTAATACATAGGGCAGATTATGTGGAATTGTAGGCTCTGAAGACCTGTTTATACGTTTACCGATAACAATGGCTGCTATAAGACCAGAGAAACCAGAGCTGATATGAACTACAGTACCACCGGCAAAGTCAAGGGCACCGAGATCACTTATCCAACCGCCTCCCCATACCCAGTGGGCGAGTGGAGCGTAAACTATTAAGCTCCAAAGACCTATCAGCAACACAAAAGCAGGGAAACGTAATCGTTCAGCAGTTGCTCCAATCATCAGGGCAGGAGTCAAAACTGCAAACATTAACTGGAAAACCATAAAGAGCAAGGGTGGGATGGAATCTTCACCTTCCAAGCCTACACCTTTAAGAAAGAGGTGATCTAAACCTCCGATAAGAGAATAGTTACTGGTACCAAATGCGAGTGAATAACCAACTACCACCCATAGTACTGTCACTATACCGAAAGCGGCCATACACTGCATCATAATTGATAACACATTACGCCTTTTTACCAGACCCCCATAAAAGAATGCCAGACCGGGGGTCATAAGAAACACAAGTGCAGTACTGACAAGCATAAAAGCAATATCACCAGAATTGTAACCCATTTTCTTCTCCTCCTTGTTTTTAATGTAATAGAATATGGAACTAAAAAATAAAGGCCTCAAAAAAGCTTGCGCTTTTTTGAGGCCTCATTGCCTGATTGGTTGGTAACAACTTTATTAAAACTTTATATTAGTACTATAGTATCTGTTTTCCAATCTGTAAAGTGCTTTTTTAACAAAATAATGTATACATGTTTCACTTAATACCACTTGTATCAATTAATCCAGTCCCTTCCCCCAGATCTCTTGACCGCAAGAGGAACAGTTTCCATCCTTTGTCTTCATCCTCACTCCCCAATCCCTGGTTATAACGTCCATGCCACATTGGGGACAAAGCGTAGTATTTCCACTTGGAGTATTTCCCATATAGACATAAGGAAGATATTCTTTGGCAAGTTCCCATAGATGTCTTAATTGGTTTATATCTGTGGCAGGGATATCACTTTTATACATAGGATGATACCTACTCAAATGCCAAGCTACAGGTGCTTTTAAATCAGCTAACCAATGAGCCAGAGATTCAATCTCCTCAGGGCTATCATTTAAGGTAGGGATAACTAAAGTTGTGATTTCGGTATGAACTCTACCTGCCAGTCTTTCCACGGTTTCCAAAACCCATTTTAGCTTACCACCTGTATGCTTGAGGTAGAATTCTTCTGTGAACCCTTTGATATCTATATTAACAGCATCGATATAAGGGATGATATCCTCCAGATGCTTTGCTTCGATTATACCGTTACTTACTAAGGCAACCTCCCCCCCCAGTTTTTTGACCAGAGGAGCAGTATGGGCTATCATCTCATACCAGACGAGAGGTTCAGAATAGGTGAAACATAAACCTATTGACCCATCTTCAAGAGATCTATCTGCTAGTTGTTGAGGAGTAACCTTGTGTCCCTTTTCGTATCTTTGGGATATCTCATAATTCTGACAGAAGAAACAGTTTAAGTTACACCCATAACCTCCCACCGATAATATCTGGCTCCCAGGATAGAAATGATATAGCGGTTTCTTTTCTATGGGATCTATATGCCAGGCAGCAATCTCTCCGTAGGTCAGAGAAACTATTTCTCCCTCTTTACACCCTCTTGCCTTACATAATCCGGTCTGTCCTTCTTGTAATTTACAATGCTGAGGACAAACCGAACATTCCACTCTACTCATAATATCTCTCTACCTCAAAACGCCAGAGTTCTACTTCTTCCTCCGGCCATATCCCTGCTTTCTGCCTAGCAATCTCCAATTGCTGGTCTACTGTGTCCACTCCTTCTAAATGTGGTAACAGAAGTCCCACTTTTCCTCCATGACGTACAACAACACCATAACGTTGAGGATCCAATTCCTCAGAACCAGATATCTTTTCCATATCTCCTAAAACATCGACGCTTATAGATATCAGCGACAATTCATCTGGCTGAAGAGGCCAGAAACGTGGGTCTTGAGTACCAGCAGCGATAGCGTTATGTTTTATTTCAGAAGCTAGATTTTCCCTCACAGGTTGAACTGTACCTATACATCCCCGTAAATCTCCATCCTTCTTCAAAGTGACAAAACAACTTCTCTTTTCCTTAAGAAGTGGTTCACCAGGGATAATTAGTTTATCAAAAGCCTGAGCGGTAAGATGATAAGTCAAACATTCTCGAGCAAATCCTGCTATAGGGGAAGATCGATAGATTTCTGCAACTAAATATCCTACTCCAAAGTGTCCTTCGTAGGAAAGTACTTTTACTGATCCTTCCCTTGCTCCTAAAGCGAAGAGAAGGGAATTGTATCCACACTGTCCAGCGTCCTCTATCAAATCTTGAGGTATCCCTCTAACTAAACTGGTATCTTTTTTCAGTGCTTTAACTATAATACTGTCAAACTTAGAACCCGAGGGATGAAAAGAATACGGCCCGTCCTCTTTAAGTCTGTGAGATAAATCCCCACTACCAATTAGCGCACATTTTTCCGGATGATCATTTAATACCTGACCCACATCCCGCCCATACTTCTCTGGCTTGTTTAAAGGCATGCTAAATACCAAAATCTTTCCGTCCCAGCCAGCTTTTCGAAGAAAATATAGTGGCACTAAAGCTCCATGATCGAGTTCGCCTATGATAGGAAAACTATCAGGTATTACTTCCTTTATGTTATCTAGAAGTTCCTTATCTATAGGATAGTTAAATTTTACTTCGCTGACACCAAAGCGACTAAAACTTCCCTTGAGTACATCTCCCGCCAAGAAAGCCAATCCATCATCAGGAACAGGGGCATGAGGGGAAACAATAACTACCGTCTTGACATCCAAACTGACTATTTCTTTACACAACCTATTCATAGCATTTATTGTAGCCTGACAAACTTTCTCTTCCCCACGTCCAATCTCAGGAACTATTATCGGTGGATGTGGGACAAAACCTACATATACTAAACTCATCAATACGCACCTCCACTAATTCAAATAATTTCACAGACAAGTCCCTGTCC
>JAGXFZ010000026.1 GCA_024637055.1 Gracilibacter sp.
GAATGGAATACTTTTCAAGTTCTAATATTCGTTTATTCATTATGGTAGGTTTCTTAGGAGCATTCACTACTTTCTCTACCTTTAGTATAGAAACTCTAAATATTTTAAAAGCTGGTCAGATAAAGATAGCCTTATTCTATGGGTTCGGCAGTCTTTTTCTTTGTCTTTTGGCTGTTTGGCTAGGAGTTGCTATGGCCCAATTACTTATAAAGTGAGAAACTTTAAACATTAATTAAACAAAGAAATATAAGGTGGTTTAATCGTGGAAAAATTGAATCTTAAGTATAAACTTGAGGACAAGCCTCCGTTTTCTAAACTCCTAATCTTTGGCTTACAATGGTTAGCAATAGCCATTCCAATGATAATTATAGTAGGTAAAGTTGTCGCAACCTTACATTATGACAATCCCGCCCAGCAGATTATCTATATTCAGAAAGTTTTTTTCGTAATAGGTTTATCCGTTTTCATCCAGGTACTATGGGGACACAAGCTTCCCTTAATCATTGGCCCTGCCGCAGTACTCCTTGTTGGGATAGCGGCCAGTCAAGGACGAGATATCAGTACAGTTTACACATCTATCTTAATCGGTGGTTTCATCCTTGCATTACTTAGTATGAGTGGATTATTCGAACGTTTACAAAAACTTTTTACCCCGAGGGTGATCGTAAGCATTCTGATGTTAATTGGTTTTACACTTACTCCTATGATTATTAGCTTAATCATGCCTGTTGAAACGCCTGTTAGTCCGTTGAGCAATCTCCTTTTTGTTCTATCATTTATCTTATGTATTTTTATCGCCAACAGATATCTGAAAGGGCTGTGGAAATCTTCACTGATTATATCCGGCATGATAGTAGGAAGCTTGATTTACATAGTTCTCTTCCCTCAAGCCTTTACTCCTCAGCAAGTAAGTCCCGATGTATTCGCTCTATTTTTTCAAGACTTCAATACCAAATTAACTATTGATATTGGCGTTCTTATATCCTTCTTAATTTGTTATTTAGCTCTAGCAATCAATGATTTGGGCTCAATCCGCTCCATAGGACAAATGCTTGAAGCTGATGATATGACGAAACGAACTTCTAGAGGAATCACCTGGACAGGAATTCTAAATATGTTATCCGGTCTACTCGGAGTAATCGGATCTGTTAACTATTCTCTAAGTCCTGGAGTAATCGCGTCCACAGGAGTAGCTTCCCGTTTCACCCTTATTCCGACAGGGCTAGGGTTGATGGCACTAGCTTTCATCCCTCCCGCTATTATGTTCATAGGAAATATCCCTTCCGTAGTTATAGGCAGTGCTTTTATCTATATACTGTGCTCTCAGATAGCTGCCGGTTTACACCTAGGCTTTAGTTCCATGAAAAACTTCCAGTTTGAAAATGGCTTGGTTCTAGGTTTGCCACTCATGCTTAGTATCATCATTTCCTTCTTACCCGAAGAAGCTGTCGCTACTTTCCCTCTTTCTCTTAAACCTATCTTGGGTAATGGTTTTGTAGTTGGGGTTATTGCAGTTCTGATAATGGAACATATTATTTATAGAGAAAAAAATAAACCTGTATAACAGGTTTATGGTTTGATTATTTTCAAATAGTTGTTATATCTACAATCATCGGGTTCTTTCTGGCCAGAGGAATAAAAAACTATACGGCCTCCTAGGCCCTCGTCTGTACTAAGCTTGTTATCAGTAAGAATCTTCTTAAGATAATTAATTGTTCCCTTATTTCCATCAACTATATCAGTATCCACAGGGAATAGTTTCTGAAATACTTTCTTATAAAATGGAAAATGAGTACATCCCAAGACTACTGTCCCATAATCTTTAAGGTTGAAACAACCAAGTTTTTCATTTAAATAAGCAAGAATGATCTGTTCGTCAAAAACATAGTTTTCAGCGAATCCTACTAATTCCGGAAGTGCGACCCCATCTATGATATGGGCATGACCCAATTTCGTGACTAGATTCTTATACTTTTCCTCCTGAAGGGTCAAAGGAGTTGCAACTACCAAGACCCTCCTGTTACAATTATTCTCGACTGCCGGCTTCACAGCTGGTTCCATCCCTAGGATAGGGAAACTGTACTTCCTACGGAGTTCATTGATAGCTATACTAGTTGCCGTGTTACAAGCTACCACTAGAGCCTTTATACCTTCACCTGCCATGAAATCGACAGCTTGCAAAATATATTCCCGCACTTCTTCCTTGCTTTTCGTTCCATATGGCACATTCTTTGTATCAGCATAATATATGTAGTTTTCTGCAGGAAGCTGGCATAAAGCTTCATGTAATACAGTAATGCCGCCCACTCCAGAATCAAAAAAACCTATCCTCATTTTCCCTCCGCTATCAAAGAAATTATTTCCCTACTTCTATTATAGCGCATAATAATTTCTTCTCCAATCTGATTTAGTCTTTCCCAGATACTTTTCCTAGTAAATTATAGGTACTTAAATATTCTAGACATAGTTGAAAGAATTGAAACAAACGTATATAATTTTCTAATATGTTGACAATATCTTAAATAAGTAAAAATTAGAGTTAGGTGTGTGTGAATAAATATGAAGATTAAACCGATAAATAAAAAATTAAAACTTTATGGTTTTAACAATTTAACAAAAACCCTTAGCTTTAATTTTTTCGATATCTGTTATGCCTTGAACCAGGACCAGCACAAAAAATATATCGCTTATATTGATGAGGAATATAATGCAGATCGTTTAGCAAGCATTCTAACTGCAGTAGCAGAAATTATAGAAGCTAATATCTTAAATATAGCCAATCAGGATTATGATCCCCAAGGGGCAAGTGTTACAATGCTGGTCGCTGAAAATGAAGTAATTCATCATAAACCAATAGAAGTATTGGAGAGTGAGACTCCCGGTCCGGACTCTGAGTCTATTGTTGGGCACCTAGATAAGAGTCATATCACTGTCCACACCTACCCTGAGAATCATCCTGATAAAGGTATAAGTACTTTTCGAGCGGATATAGATGTCTCCACCTGTGGTCAGATATCTCCTCTTAAAGCTTTGAATTTCCTCCTCACCAGCTTTGAACCCGACATCGCCATGATTGATTATAGGGTTAGAGGATTTACGCGAGATGTTAATGGTAAAAAATATTTTATCGATCATAAGATTAATTCCATCCAGGGCTTTATCCCTGAAGAGACCAAAACCAAATATCAGATGATTGATGTTAACGTCTATCAAGAAAACATTTTCCACACCAAAATGCTACTTAAAGAATTCGATCTGG
This sequence comes from Gracilibacter sp., assembly GCA_024637055.1. Lineage (GTDB taxonomy): Bacteria > Bacillota > Desulfitobacteriia > Desulfitobacteriales > Syntrophobotulaceae > Gracilibacter. Next base: position 3,260 of record JAGXFZ010000026.1, read on the forward strand.
ACCATTACTTATTTGGTACTGAAAAAGAGGACCTTTCTCCTAGCAAAAGGAGAAGAATCAAACAAAGATTAAAACATGAGATGTTGGAAATCTTTTATGGAAGAAACGTGTTTTAGAAAAATGAGTTGCCGAAAAGGCAACTCATTTTTGTATCAATATCCTTTTTCAGATATGCTTTCCTTACCCTCCGAGAGTAACATCCTGGTTATCGTACCACCTTAGAGCTTCATAAAATTGTTCATCTTTAAAGTCAGGCCAATAATCATCGAGCACATAAAAATCAGCATAGACACACTGAGCCGGTAGAAATCCGCTAAGTCTTCTTCTTCCACCCCAGCGGATAAGGAGATCAACTCGAGATACATCATTAGATTTTAAGGATTTGATTATCTGCGTTCTTTTCTTAGTATTGGCAAGAAGGTTACCCAAGTCCCATTCCCAACCATAGTTCACAAGAAAATTAACCTTGATTCCGCCTTTTCCGATATTCGTCCTACGGGTATAAGGGAGAAGAACTTTAGGAAATACTTTGGATTCCGTATTACCTATTACGAGTAATGATACATCTTCATTGGCTATCAATTCAATCGCATCAATACACGCTTGAATAAATGCCTTGGTCTGAGTAGACGGTCTTTTGGTATTATCAGCAGTAAATCCATAATAAGTTAGTTCCTTAACCCCTACTTCCTTGCATAATCTAAGTAATTGTAAGCCAGGCTCCAACCCTTCCCTGTAACCCATTTCTTTGGCAAGACCTCTACCTACAGCCCATCTCCTATTGCCGTCCGGTATCACCCCTATGTGATTCGGAATTCTCATATGGTAACTCCTTTAAACTTTTCTAGTTCTAAGGATAGTATTTCCAAAAATCACTTCCTTAACCAGCCTGCAGCTTCTCTCTCTCCTACTATTGTGTAGTTACCATTTTCTGTACTTAATTCATACTTTTCGCGAGGAAGCTCGGAGTTTTGCTGAATCACTTCCAGCCATTCTTGTTCAACATTAGTTATTATAGCAACATGCCCGTACGCTCCATCAGTAAAAACTAGAAGATCGCCTGACCGAGGTTTCTCATCTCCACCATTTTTATACTGCGTTAACCCTCTTTGTTTATTAAGGTCTCCTTGATCCAACATAGGATTATAAAAATACTTTGCATTACCTGCACCATCAGGCATCTTGTGCCCATAAATCTCGTAATAGAATCGTTTAACATATTCTACACACTGCCACTTATAACCAAAATAATAATCATCACTACTGTAATTCAGGCCATGGCTAGACATATAGTTATTTCCATTAGAATAGACAGCTATATTCTTATATTCATCAATTACTGTTCCCACTGGAACCTCACTCTGAGGTACCATCGTAGTCTCTGGCTTATCCTTATCGGCAGATATAGCCAATTGCGCTCCATAACTCTTCGGTATAATAGGTTCTTCAGCTCCAAACAACCTACTACCTGCTACTATTACAAGAGCAAAAATAATCAAGCTAATAGCTAAACCGAGTGGATTCCTTTTGGGACGCCCTGTTCTTCGTGTTCTTCTCATTTGTTCCTCCGAATATTTAGCAAGCCAAAATTAATTATATCTTTAGACTTTTATTAAGGCAACCGCTATCCAAAGTAATCTATTAGGTAATTTTTGTAAATAATAACATTATAACTTTCAATGTATAATTTTGTATTCCTTTTAGGAAATATAGATTATGAAAGGAAAGGGTAAATATCATGCTTCTTTCTTAGATAATGACACTTTACATCTTTATTCTGCATAATTAGTTTGAAAATCTATTGAGGGTATTATATAATAGAGGGTAGGCCTTTTGGCCAACTTAAGTATTTTACTTAAAATTAACGTAGAATGTATTATAGGAGAGTCGACATGCAAGCAGAAAACCTAAGAAATTTAGCCATTATCGCGCACGTAGATCATGGTAAAACAAGTCTAGTAGACGTGATGCTCAGACAAAGCGGAGTATTTCGTGTCAATGAACAAGTTCAAGAACGAGTTATGGATTCTAATGACTTGGAGAAAGAACGGGGTATAACTATCCTGTCTAAGAATACAGCAATCAATTGGCATGGAACTAAGATTAACATAGTGGACACTCCGGGTCATGCTGATTTTGGAGGAGAAGTTGAACGAGTACTCAAAATGGTAGATGGCGTCCTCTTAGTTGTGGACGCTTTCGAAGGTCCAATGCCTCAGACGAAATTTGTGCTGCGTAAAGCCTTGGAACTTGATCTTAAACCAATTGTTGTAATCAACAAAACAGATCGCCCCGAGGCCCGTGCTTATGAAGTAGTAGATGAGGTCCTTGACCTCTTCTTACAATTAGGCGCTAATGACAAGCAATTGGACTTCCCCGTAGTCTACGCTTCTGCTCGCGAAGGAACAGCTGGCCTAGAACCCGGTTCTATGGCAACTGACTTAGTTCCATTATTTGAGACTATTATTAAAGAAATCCCCGCTCCTCAAGCTGACTTTGAGAGCCCCCTCCAAATGCTTATCACAACTTTGGATTATAATGACTATCTTGGCAAAATCGCCATAGGCCGTATATTCAGAGGCAAGCTTCTTGCAAACTCTCAAGTAGCTATAATCAAGCGTGATGCAAGCTTAGAAAAAGTCAAAGTTGTCAAACTCTTCACCTTTGTGGGCTTAGACAGAGCTGAAATCTCAGAAGCATCGGCAGGAGACATTGTAGCCATAAGCGGTATCCCCAATATCAATATTGGAGAGACCATAACCTGTCTGATTAACCCTGAAGCTTTACCATTGATTGAGATTGATGAACCTACGCTAACCATGACCTTTATGATTAATACTGGTCCTTTCGCAGGTACAGAAGGAAAACATGTAACCTCTCGTAAACTTAGAGAACGTCTCTTTAAAGAAGTCGAGACCAATGTAAGTCTCCGGGTGGAAGAAACTGAAAGCGCAGATGCTTTTCAAGTCTCAGGTCGAGGTGAATTACACCTCTCGATTCTTATTGAAAACATGAGACGAGAAGGATTTGAACTCCAAGTATCAAAGCCCGAAGTCATACTGAAAGAGATAGACGGTGAAAAATGCGAACCTTATGAACACCTAACCTGTGATGTTCCTGAAACATCTATGGGTACAATCATTGAGATACTAGGCTCTAGAAAAGGTGAAATGCAGAACATGGTCCACATGACCGGTGGAGTCACTCGTTTAGAATTCTTAATTCCAGCCAGAGGACTAATCGGTTTCAGAGGTGATTTCCTTACTGAAACGCGAGGAGAAGGAATAATGGCTCATGTATTTCACTCCTATCAACCATTCAAAGGTGAGATAAGAGGTCGTAGCAGAGGTGTGCTTATAGCTTCAGACCAAGGGGAATCTACCGGTTATGCTCTATTCAATCTTCAGGACAGGGGTATAATGTTTATCAATCCTGGAACCAAAGTTTATGAGGGTATGATAATCGGGGAAAATACTAGAGAACAAGATATGGAAGTCAACGTCACCCGCAAGAAGCAGCTCACCAATGTTAGGGCAAGTGGATCTGATGATAGCCTAAAGCTAGAAACTCCTAAAAATCTTAGCTTGGAAGAAGCTCTTGAATATATCAATGATGACGAATATGTAGAGATAACTCCTAAAAACATTCGCCTCCGCAAGAAGTTTTTAGATAAAAACATCAGAGCAAGACATGAAAAACAAAAATCTTTAGGTGGTAAATAGGCAAACACACAAATGTATTGTGCACTTAGTTCGGGTTCTCCCTGTTTAATAGGGAGAACTTTTTTTATAAAGTTAAATTTCTAGTTAAATTTATATCGGTAGGGTTTTTCTTCATCCCCTACCGATAGTTAGTTGAACTTATCAGGAACTTAGCGTCCGTTATCCCCCACTTAAACAAGCGGGGAGTCTTACAGACGGTTAGTGCGTGATAAATTAGTATACTTGATAATTTATTAACGAGAATAGAAGCACCATAATAATTTTATTCCATATTATGGTATAGGATAGTGTACTTTTTTGAGGGGAGTGATTTTTGTGAATTCTATGATTAAGCTAACGTTATGTCAAACTGGTTGTTGTCCAACAGTAGAAGTAATTGAGGATAGTGTTATACTCAAGGATGACTGGGGCGGAAAGGTATCTCTTACCAAGGAACAATTGCAAATCCTTGTTGACAAATATCCTGAAATTAATGGAAAAGCGTAATGATTTATGCAATCTTGCTAGCTTTAAGTATCCGCTTTTTCCTGTTTGACTTCATCTTGTTTAAAGGGATTAGAGAATACCTTAAGACAAAAGGATATTTCTTCAGGAAGTTATTAGGATGTCCCTTTTGCCAAGGATTTTGGTGCGGTTTAGGTGTCTTCCTTGCTAGTCAATCAATTAGTATGCACTGGCAGCACTTAGCAAAGTTTCTCAGTTTTGGATTCGTAACAGCTTATCTCGGGCTGATCTCAGCCGCAGTTTTTTATCCCTTGATTCAAAAATATGAACAGAAATCAGGAATACCTCTACAATAAAGGAACAGACAAAAATCTGTTCCTTCTCACATATTGCTCCCAAAGATTCATATATTTTAGATAAACATTATGGTTGACATAACTGCAGTAAGAAAAAGGAGCTGTTAGAAATGAGAAATCATAAAACTATTGGCTTTATCTTTCCCTTCATCCCACTAGTCCTTGGATTCTTATTAGTCTTCCTTCAGAAAACATGGGGTGAGCCTGATCCGCAACTTCCTCTGGTTCTTATGTTTGTGGTAATCATATCTTGCATGATATCCTGGTTATTCTCCATAGCAGGACTGTTCTTATTTAAAGAAAATCTATTTGATTATTATCGGACTCTTTTTATGGTTCTTTCTATCGTATATATTCTACCAGCAATTATCCTAGCACTATTTATCCCCTGGTCACTTCTGTTCTCTTTAACCATCTTCCTGACAGGAATAATTATGGTAATAAAGAATAGGTAGGGCATCCGGAAAATTTAGTCGTTTCTAATAATCAAATATACAATCAGACCGATAATCGGAAAGAAAAGAGTACCAATTAAAACCACAATGGAATACTCCTTGCTGTTTCCTTTATTTAAAGAATCCCGATAAGCCCATATACTCGTGAAAATATTCAGCAAAAAACCTAGCAAAAGAATAAAAGCAATTAAGATAAACATACTGGACAAGTAATTGTCCCCCTCCCATCAATCAGAGATTGACTTATATTATAAGACATTGAATAATACCTAAGACTGATTATTATATATTATTAAATCTATTTTCTCTTCCCGTGACAGTTTTTTTATCGCACATTCCCGACACATAGCTTCACTTTTGGATTCTAATATCTCAGAATATCTTAATACCACCGGATATCTGGAACGCGTATATTTAGCACCTTTCCCTTGGTTATGCTTAGCTAGCCTAGTTTCGATATCCATAGTCCAGCCGGTATAGAGGGACTCATCCTTACATTCAACGATATATACGTAATACAACTTGCTACCTACTTTCTTAAAAAATAAATATAAGGATTGGAAATACTGGATAAATTATAACTCTATCATAAATAATACTTTTACAGTTGTAGGTACGGATACAGGGAACATAGGGCTGAACACTATTTTACGGCTACTTATCCTCTTCAGCCAGACCCCTAATTAGATTGTAGCACATCAAGATCATTATAATGGTAAAAGGCAGTGCTGCTGCAATAGCCATACGCTGCAACGCCATAAGCCCCCCAGATATTAGCAAAACACCTGCAAGTGTAGATTGCGTAAGTCCCCAAGCAATCTTTTTAGACGTGGGAGGATTAGGGTCACCGTTAGATGTCATCATTCCCAGAACGAAGGTAGCAGAATCAGCTGACGTCACAAAAAACACCAATAACAGAATCACTGCAATCATAGAAAGAACGTTACTAAACGGAAAATACTCAAGCATCCTAAAGAGGGCCGTAGAAACGTCGGATACCGCACTCTCAGCAAAACCAGCTTTTTGTTTCATTTCCAGATAAAGTGCTGTTCCCCCGAAAGCACTGAACCAAAGAAAAGTCAGCAAGCTAGGTGCCAGTAAAGTACCGATGACAAACTCTTTGATGGTACGACCCCTAGAGATCCGTGCTACGAAAAGGCCGACAAAAGGGGCCCAGGCTATCCACCAAGCCCAGTAAAACAAAGTCCATGATTCAGCCCATTCATATCCCTGAAATGGGAATGTCTGAAGACTCATCTCTATTATTTGGTTAACGTATTGCCCTATAGAACTAATAAATATATTAAAGATAAATGAGGTTGGTCCGATTACAAGCATTAGTCCTAAGAAGCCAAGTGCGACATACATATTAAATTTGCTTAGAGTTTGAATACCTTTATCGAGGCCAATAAAGCTAGAGAGAAGGTATAAAACCGTAACAATTGCGATTATTATGATGGTGTACTTAGTAGAATCAGGAATCCCATAGAGGAGGTTAAGGCCACTACCTATCTGCAGCGCTCCTAGACCTAGAGAAGTAGCTACTCCAAAAACAGTAGCGATAACTGCCAGAATATTTATTATATGTCCTGGTGTACTATAAATCCTATCTCCGAGAAGAGGATAGAAGCACGAGCTAATTAACGGAGGCATATTACGACGGTAGGTAAAATACGCCAGAGACAAACTCATAACTATATAGATAGCCCATGGTTGCAAACCCCAGTGAAAAAAACTGTAGCGCATAGCAAAGGCTGCTGCATCTCCGGAACTTGGATCTATATGTCCAGGTGGATTCAGATAGTGGGATAGCGGTTCAGCCACCCCCCAGAATATCAAGCCAATACCCATCCCTGCTGCAAAAAGCATACTGAACCATCCAAAATAACTATATTGTGGCTTCTCATCATCTTTACCTAACCTTATTTTACCGAAGCGTCCAAAAGCTAGAAACAAACAGAAAATCAAAAAAAAGAAGGCCGCAAGATGATATATCCAGCCGAAACGGCTAATTATCTGGGTATGAAGAAATAAGGATATGGTGTCCAGTAGTTCTGGACTGTAAAGACCAATTATTACGAACAGCAAGACTATAGATATAGATATGTTAAAAACAATATTTTTCTTCATAGGCTTTCTCCTATCCCATCTTTCATAATCCCTAATTCTTAATCTCTAAGGAACTATCAACATAGAAGATTCAATGTCATTAGCAATCTTCTCCGCAGTAGATCCCAGAATCTTTTTCATAATCCCTGTATTCCCTTTACCAAGTACAAGGAGATCAATCTGATGTTCTTTAGCAGTGGAGGTAATTATCTTGGAAGGTGTTCCCAATGAAGATATCGTGCTTATTTGAGCCCAATAAGGATTTAGTTTTCTTTGTGTCTGCTCAAGCATCTGACTTACAAATTCTTCCCTCTGGAATTCAGCCTTAGGATCAGCAGCTCTTCTCCCCACATGTTGAATGATAAGTTCAGAGCCAATCTTCCCAATAAATCCTACATAGTCCATAGCTCTATCTGCTGCTTCCCCAAAATCAGTCGCATAGAGAATGGTATTCAACTTTAGTGAACCCTTCTTGTAAATAAGAACAGGTGTATCTGTCATCCTTATCACTTCGGTAGTAGTGCTACCAAGAACCATACGCAGCAAAAAATTCATATCATTTGCTGGTATCATTATCAGATCGAAGTATCCCTCTTTAGCCTTATTCACTATTTCAGTAGCTGCATGGCCTTGAGTAACTTCATATGAAGCACTGCTATCTATGCTCTGTTTTATGAAAGACACTCTTTCTTCCAGAATCCCGTTTGCCTTTTCTTCATTGTCTAAGCCACCACTCAAGACATGAAGTAGATGGAAGTGTTCTACACCAAGTTTGCCTGGAAACCAAGTAGTACTGATGTTCTCAATGAAATCGTTATCAAGAGTTAAAGGCAAAAGTACTTTATTTAACATCCCTTACACACCCCATCCCTACTTTTCTAGTCTGACAATCAAAAAGAAATGACCTAATTAGGCCATCGTTGTTACAATTATATTTATATCTAAAAGGTTACATACCTAAACTGTATTTGTAAAGATACAATTTTTTCAGTACTAGTAAATCTCTCAAGAATTCCCTAAGAGATATCCAAGATTTCATCTGACATATACGTATGATATCCAGCATTTGTATATAGGGCTGCATTATACATACCCTTAGCTACCGATTTCGCCTGTATTGGTTTATATTTTCTTAGACCACCTATTAATAAGAATGAAAGCCCTTTTGACAAGAAAGCCGCTGCTGATTCGCCAGATCTGACTTCTTGTCTTTGCCCAAGAAGAAGCGAAGGACGGAATATATGCAAGAAATTGAAACCTATTTCTTTAAGACTTTCCTCAACCAAACCCTTCATCTTGGAATAAAAGATACTAGACTTTTGGTTAGCGCCCATTGAGCTGACAATCAAAAATTTCTCAACCTTCATTTCCTTTGCTATTTTAGCTAAGCCTAACACATAATCGACATCTACCTTTTTAAATGCTTCTTTGCTCTTTGCTTTCTTGATAGTAGTTCCAAGACAACAAAAAACTTCATCTACACGGAAACTTTCTTTATACTGATCTAATAGGTCAAAATCAACTATTATTTCTTCTAATTTAGGATGCTCCAAGTTTAACGATCTGCGTCCCATAACTATGACTTTACTATACGCTTCACCATGCAACAATAGGTTAAGTAGCTCACCACCAACCAAACCGCTGGCCCGTACCAAGATAGCACTTTTACCTACCATATACTTCATCCTCCATTCCCAATTGCCAAATCTCTAATAATCCTCATCCATTATCCTTCCACTTATCTATATGCGAACCGATAAAATCCACTACTTGTTTATGCTCTTCCTTGCCTGTGCCATCGATAGATATAGGCTCTCCAAAAGCTATATGAATAGGCTTACTCCTATCTATCGGTCCTAAATCTCTTAAATACTTTCCATTCTTCCAGAAATCTGTTTTGATGGCTATTGGTAAAACTTGTACATTAGCCTTCGTTGCTAATTTTACACCCAAAGAATTCAAATCCTTTGGGGAGAAATCAACTTTCCTTGTACTCTGCGGAAACACAATAATAGATGTCCCCTCAGCTAATAATACCTGGCCTTTGTTCATCACTATTTGTAAGTCCTCCCGGGAGTTAGATCTACTCACCACAATAGGATCACGCGACCTTACAATTGGACCGAAAAAAGGATGCTTCACAAGACTATCTTTCACGATGTAAGTTACTTTCATCTGAGGTGCAATAAGACAAGGGAAAATCATGGTCTCCAATGTACTCATATGGTTACTTATAAAAACTACCGGACCTTGGCATTTTTGAAGGTTTTCCAACCCTGTGATATGGAATCTACCTCCGCATTCCTCAGTAAGCTTAAAAATATCATATGAGGAAGATGCCCAAGCCTCAGCATCATATTGACCCTTCAATGCCATTCTTTGCGATTTAAGAATGATATTAATAAAATTGCCTATGAAATATAATCTCGTATTTAAAACTAACTTATCCATTAAAGCGCGCGGCGCATCTTCTGCTGTATGGTAAGAATCTGACTTAAAAAAGATTTTCAAGATTTCCCCTCCTTAATAACCTCTATCAACGGATAGATAGCATCACTATATCTCAATACTAGCCTTAAACACAATAACCGCCTTCCCACCGACTTTTACCTCTTCCACTTCACCTTTATTTAATAATACAATCACGTCCACCATACCACTGCGTCCCAGGCTATACCCTTGCTCTCCTTTAAAGGTAAATATATTTCCTCTGGGTGAAACTAAGCCATGTTTAATTAAATACGGCCCTAGCGGGGCATGTGCATTACCAGTTACCGGGTCTTCACTGATGCCGATAGACGGGGCAAACATTCTACTGTGAGTCAATACTCCTTCTAGGTGAGAATCTAAGGTAAAGACAAAATAGCCATTACAGTTAATTGATCTGCTTATTTGGGCAAGGGCTTGCATATCCTGTATTAGAGAGTTCAATGTATCCCTTGATGTAACCCCTATCATAACTTTAGAGTTGCCGGTAGAAACAATCTGTAGTGGACAGCGTGTATCGAGTTCAGCCTTCCTAAGACCTAGAGCCTTGATAATCTGTTCAATATCACCAACAGGAAGCGGTTCGGAGAACACAACTTTACCTTGAGTCATAACGATTGAATAGTCATCATCGCGCTTGATTATCTCAACTGGTAGAACCCCTATCCCAATCTTATGCATAACTATGGTAGAATCTAAATCTCTTTCAAGAGCTCTGACGTAATGAGCAGCAATTGTTGCGTGTCCACATATAGGAACTTCCGTTTTGGAGGTGAAATACCGAATCTTCACCTCATGGTCAGGTCCATCCGGAGATAAGATAAAAGCAGTTTCGGAATTGTTCAGTTCTCGCGCTATCCTGAGCATCTCCTCATCGCTAAGCCCATCTGCGTCGCGTACAACTCCAGCGGGATTCCCCTTAAACATTTCAGTAGTAAAGGCATCTACTTGGTATATCTCCAGAGTCCTCATATTATATCACTCCGATAATCTATTTCATAAGTTTTCTTCATTATACCTTCTGATAGGATTTTTGAATACAAACATATAAAAACCCTTCCTAAAATATATAGTATAAAGACTACTTTTTAGGAGGGCTGGTTTCATGGGTGAGATTAACTATGGAATGCATAAAAGAAGAAAATACTCCGATCCATCTCCTTATCCACAGGTAAAAGTTCTTAACCCCAACCCATATTACGCTAACCTTTTAATGGATGATTACGCGGGGGTAGTAAGTGAATTCACCGCCATAAGTCAGTACCTATATCATCATTTTATATTTAAAGATATTGATAAGGAATTGGGCGAATTACTGGAGAACGTCTCTATCACCGAAATGCTGCATATGGAAATACTGGCTGAAACAATAAAGTTACTTGGGGGTAACCCAATCATCAGAGGATCACATAGTACCCAGGGGAATTATTGGTCAGGCAAATTTATCTATTATGGTTCCAATCTCTGTGATCAATTGAAGGCTGATATTGATTCCGAGCATAAAGCAATCCAAGAATACCGCAAACATATACACTACATCCAAGACCCATTCGTCCAAGCCATCCTAGAGAGGATCATACTTGATGAGATCGTTCATATCCGCCTCTTTAACCAAGCTCTTCACAAGTTTTGCGGATGTGAATACAAGCCTATCAAGTAGCTTCTAATAAAATTCAACAGTTATTTCTGTCTCTTCATTTTTTAATAATGTCTTAATCAAACTAGCAAGATTTTCTTGAGCATTATCCATCGCTTTATTTTGTAATTCCTCATATTTTCCTGTCTCCATTAAATTAGTAAGCGCATTAGCCCTAAGAATATGAACATAACTCCCATAGTTGCTATGGTATTGTTCTATATCCTCTCTGGGCTTAGACTTATTAATTAAAAAGCTCCCCACAGTTTTGGCAAAATCATCTGTTATCTCTACACTCGTGTGTATTGGTTTAGGTAGCCGGATGGAAACCAAGTTGTTTTCAACTGTTATATCGTCTGGCTGGACTTCTTTCAAGTCAACGCCAAAATTTATTGTATAATTATATGTTACCTCAACTTTTTTCTCTAATGGAGAGATGGTAACTTTTTTTCCAAGAAAATAGTAAGTAGCGGGATAAGTAATAGCGTATGTTTCTGTATTTTGCAAACTCAGAACGTTCAAAGTATTTTCACTATGCAACGCTCCCATAACCATTACTGAATTAACCTCAGCCTCTTCTTCCCCAAACCAAATCATATCAAAACTCTTCCAGCTTATTACAATACCTAAGATTGCTATTAAAGGGAGTAGAGTTATCAAAAACCAACTTAATGGTATTCTAAAAAAAGATCTCTTAGTTTTTATTTCAGACATCTCTGCCCCTCCTTTTTTCTCTTATTCTCATTCATATTCGTATTTCTTAATTAATTTGACAAATTTTCCTTTAATCCTTTATTTTTTTACATATTTCACTAACCGAATCACTTGTCTAAGTCAAAATATATAAACTAAAACTCAGAGGATAATAAAAATTTTCTCCTCTGAGTTTTACTTCTCTATAGGATAAGGACCACTATCTGCGACCACTAATATGAATGAAAACTGTTTCTTTGTTTATACTAAAATATCTTATTATTTAAATAGAGGTAGTAGAATGAATAATATCATCATTGTATTGTTTTATCCAACCTTTCTAATAGGAAGTTTTTTACTCACCCTTATATTTATCCCTAGAAATATCTATAAAGAATATTTCATTTACGGTTTCTTAATTGGTGGGTTAGGGGATATTCTTATAGTAATGTTTATGCAAAATGTGTTAGGCGTAATGTGGTTCAAAAACCAAGGTATGTTCAATTTTCTTGGACAAATTGCCCTTTCTCCTCTTTGTTGGACTGTATCGATTATGATTTTTTTATATTTCTTGCCTAGGAAACGATGGTTCTTATACCCTTATATATTGACTTGGGCAGCCGTAAGTCTTGGTTTTGGATATATCGTTTACAATGTAGGCTTATTTGACTTTGTTGACTGGTTATATCCAATCCCCGCATATTTTACATTTTTGGGCTGGTGGACTTTTACCGCTTGGCTTTTCCTTAAAACTAGCCCTTTAGTTAAGGACTGAAACTAAGAACATTATAATATGCCAAGAAAATCAATCCCATAATAAGATAATATGGTAATTATGATTGCCCATAAGCCAAGGCTTATTATTGACCAAAGTAAAACCTTCTGTTTTTTCGCCCCTAACGAAAAGGCTATAAGAACAGCTATATGTGATCCAGTTAAGATAGGTCCTAACAGCATGAGCCCTGGTAAACCATATCTATTCCAGATACCGATTGCCCGGTTTGTTCGCTTCGATTGTTTAGCATTTTCATCTTTTCTTCTCTCACGCCACTCTTGGTACTTTTCTATGAATACCACTAGTAAGAGTACCGTTATCAGGTTACCAGAAAACGATATTATACCAACTAGTATAGCATTTAATCCTTTGAGGATAGCAATTGGAATTACTACAGCAATTTCAATCCAAGGAACGGCCGCTAAAATAAAGACTACAATATATTCCCAAATTGTTAATAGATAAGTCACTAATTTCCTACCTCGTTGATTGTTCTGTACACCATACTAACATATATTTTCATAAACAGGCATAGTCTAAACATCAATATCCAATAATAAAGATATATCCACATACAGAAAGGAGTTTTTATTATGCCAAGTGAGAATAAATCTCTCAATAATAACCCCCAAAAACCCAAAAATGAACCAGATTCCAAAACCACTGGAAAGACGAACCCTGATTATATCCCAGCTAAAGATAAAAATCCAGATGACATGGAAATTATCGAAAATTAACTTAATCAATCTGATCTTAACATGAAGAGCACGTTAATCAAATAGGGTCTAGAATCAAAAGAACCTAGGTATCTAAATCTAATGAACTACACCCTAGGTTCTGTTAATATTTTTCTATTTAAATTAGTTATTTCAAACACAGATATAAAAATCATAGACTACGTAAATCTTTAAGGAGTGATTTTGATGCCTGCCGATAAGGATACCAAGCTTGAAAGAAAAGTAAGAGAAGCTCTCGACAATAATTCAGAAAGTGAACTTTATGATATCAAAGCCGACGTTGTCGAAGGTGATGTTCTACTTACCGGGATCGTCGATACTTTGGCCGATAGAGAGAGATTATATAAAAATGTCACTAATGTTTCAGGAGTTAATCACATCGAACAAGGACTTTCATTGTCAACAGATGGTGATATCACTGACCGAGGGGTGGAGTTTGAAGTTGCCGAGGAGTTAAATACAGATCCCAGAGTTGACTCCAAACATATCGGTGTAAAGAGCAGCAAGGGTAAAGTCTTTCTCGTAGGTAATTCCGATAACTCCAAGGAAATCGAAGCCGCCAAAGAAGCCGCCTCTAAAGCTAGAGGTGTAACCGAAGTTATCTCTCAAGTGAAAACACATAATCCAGAAGATAACCTTGACACCTTATTCCACAATCAGGTTAGAAATGATAAATAAACGCACGAAAAATCCCAGGGTTTCAGCATATAAACAGACGTTTATATGCCAAAGACCAATCTTGTAATGCACATATATACGATTAACTGACTTTTAAAGAAGGAGCTGCTGCACTGACCAACTTAGTTGGATTATTGTGCAGCAGCCCTTATAATTTTAACAAGATTAGAATAGCCTAACTAGTTCGTTACGGAAGTTCTAGTATACCTTTGGGTTGTTATATTCTATCTCACTAATCTCCCACTCTAACCAGGTAAAATCTCCTGCTTCTAGCTCCCAAGTAACTACTCCTTTGGTTGGTATCCTTATTCCGTCCATAACCTTGATTTCCCCGACAGAGCCTGACCACGTTTCTAAGGAGTATTGCCCATCGAACTCCCCGTATCTCTGAGCAGAGAAACTGGAGACATCACCATTTCCATCAAATTTAAATATTGCTGATGCAGTTACTCCCATATAATTCATATTTGCCTGAGCAGATCTTTCATCAATTTCTTCCCACTTTATATAATCATTCAAAGCCACTGTTGGATACCACATCATTTCAGCAAGATAACGTAACATAGTCCCTTGATCCATCTCTTTACCGGTTGCGTCTCCTATGGTGATTAAGGAAAGTATTTTAATTAGCATATTACCGTGACCATCATCATACTTGTCTCTACCCGCGATATGAAACATCGGAGCAGCATTTATCTTGGCATTCCAAATGAATCCAGGCTCTTCGGTAACAAAGTATTGTTGTGCCTTAAAGGGCATCCATGATTTTTCAGGCTCCGTTCTCATCATACCGCTTTGTTTTAAGCGTACTGTGCTTACTCTTTCTTGCCCAACCACCTGAGAATTCTCTAACCATTTTTGAACAGGTATTGGTAATCTATCCAAATCTTCTTGTTTAACAATGGCTTTGTTATCTACTCTCTTTGCAAAAAGCGCATTAATCTCTTTCTCCGCCTTCTGGTTGAATAAATAATTTCCTAAAAAGGATACTGCAATAAACGCTACCAGCAGAAACAATATAATTCCTACCACAATCATCACAATCTTCGGCATAATCCCTACCTCCCATTTCTTTTCAAAGTATTTCCTCATTCTCTTTTCACGCAACTGTGTGCCTATTTCATGTCTTCTGCCTCGAGATGCGACATTTCTTTTGTAATTATTCTCTCTGTAATCGCATCTGCATTTTTAAGCAACTTGATCAAACTTTTAGGTAAAGTTGAAATCTCTTCATAATCCAAATCTTTGAATATCTCTAACAAGAGTTCCTCATCTTGCCCCTCCCTTTCCTGCCAGAACAAGGTGCACTTCGGTGTTATTGCTAGACGGGTTACCCTTTTATCTTCTTTATCTTTAAATAAAGAAACAAAACCTCTTTTTTCTAAATTAAGAGCGATAGCCTTGATATTTTGATGTGACGTAGAAAGGCGCTTAGCTACATCTTGGATAGAAAGGTTTGCCTCCGGTGATTTTTCGATAGCGGCCAGCAGAAGCCATTGTTTGGCCGTTAGGTTACTCGTAGCAAGCACCTTATCAAATAAATACTCCAGCCTCCGTTCGAGTAGGAATATCAGGCCAATACTTTTACTTATATCTTGCAGCAACAATTTATCTTCCATTGTTGTGATCACCCCCCCTTATAGGTAATGTATTACCTATAAGGGTATTATATTACCTAATATTGTGATTGTCAATAAAAAATATCCGTACCATGACAGTACGGATGGAAGCATTGAAAGTTTATTTTGTTACCGGAAGCTGAATTTCGGTCAACCATTCGCTTGGATCATCCTTGTTCCAACAGCCATCGATATACGATTCCCTGGGATTATCACTAACTTTATAACTATTTTGTTCAATCCATTTGAATAATTCGGCATAAGATTTCCCTAACGTCGTATATGGTCCTTTATGATCAATACAGACAGCAGCTTTTGCACCTGGTATTATCTTATAGGTTACACCATCAGCGTCTTCACAAGCATTTACAACTGCCTCACAC
>JAGXFZ010000027.1 GCA_024637055.1 Gracilibacter sp.
ACCTCCACATCAACGTCCTTTTCCTTGTATTCACCATCGTGATAGATGTTGAAGCAATAGGCTGGCTCTCGACAAACTGCACCATGTGCTTGCATCTTCTGACCCATAGCCGGCACCACCTCATTGAGCGCATCATAGTTGGGTATGACCGTCCTCATTGAGGCGACGATAACCTCAGGTAACTCTTTAAAGTACACACGAGTCATAAGCTGATCCTCCTTTATGCTTTTTAGGAAAGCATCTATTTTAGTAAGCTTTTGTTTTTCGGTGCGGATGCTGCTTTTAATCTTTTCTTGTTTCTCCGCAAGCATATACTGGACCTCTTCATGAGTAAGATCATGATTGATTATATATGTGATTTCTTCGATGGAAAAACCCATATCTTTGAATATCAGTATTTGGGTTATTCTATTCAACTGTTGAGGATGATAGTATCTGTAACCATTGTCCTCACAAATATAATCAGGTTTCAAAAGTCCCACTTCATCGTAGTAACGCAAGGCCTTAATCGTTACGCGACACAGCTTCGAGAAATCTCCAATCCTAAGCATATCCACACCTCCATTTCCTGCTTACGAGTTAAATATAATGCCTCCTGTTAGAGGAGAGTCAATTCTTTTTCTAACATATTATTCTTTTTTTCGTTTTAGTATCCTTCTTAACAAATTTTCTTGTCTTATAATTATTAGAAAAAAATCCTGTAGCCCAAAATCTTGCTACAGGATAATCCAAACTTGTTATTTATTTTAAACATTAAACCTGAAATTGATTATATCTCCGTCTTGAACGATATATTCCTTGCCTTCCAAGGTTGCCAATCCTTTTTCCTTTACCTTGGCCATTGATCCCAATTCTTTAAGGTTATGAAATTTACAAACCTCTGCTCTTATGAATCCTTTTTCTATATCTGAGTGAATTTTTCCTGCAGCCTTACGGGCAGGAGTATTCTTCTTAATCGGCCAAGCACGAACCTCATCCGGCCCTACTGTTAGAAAAGAAATTAGACCTAAGTAATCATAAGCAGTCTTGGAAAGCTTATCAATTCCTGATTCTGTGATTCCGAGATCTTCCATGAAGATACTCCTATCCTCAGGTTCTAATTCATTAATCTCCAGCTCTGTTTTGATACTGAGTTGTATCAAGGGGGTGTTGACCCCTTGGGCAAAGTCCACCAAAGCTTCTTTTGTAGGATATTCATTCTCCATAAGCTGGTTCTCATCCATATTGACGACATAAATCATGGGCTTCTCAGATAGAAAGCCAAAGTTTCTCAATAGTTCATTCTCATCCTCACTGAAATCAAGGTTATGGAGCAGAAGTCCGTTTTCCAAGCCTTCTTTACACTTCTTCAAGACTTCAGCTTCCTCCAGATTTTCTTTGGTAACTTTCTTGGATGAATGGATACGTTCGATACGATTCTCTATAACTCCCAAGTCAGCGAATAATAGTTCTAGGTTGACCGTCTCAATATCTCTCATGGGGTCAATACTACCTTCATCATGGATGACATTATCATTCTCAAATGCACGCAGTACATGGATCAAAACATCTGCTTTTCTAATATTGTCCAAGAATTGGTTACCTACGCCTTGTCCCTTACTGGAACCTCTCACAAGTCCCGGAACATCTATAACTTCAATCGTTGCATAAGTCGTTTTCTTCGGCTCATACATACCCTTCAAGAATTCTATCCTCTCATCAGGTATCTTGGCTAATCCCTGGTTCGCTTCGATTTTACCTTTGGTAAAACCTGTCACCTCTATGTTAGAACCCGTTAATAAATTAAAAAGGGAAGTTTTCCCTACCGACGGTAATCCTATTAACCCAATCTTCATATTTCATGCAGGACAGCCATTCTTATATATAAGCGCAGTCCTGCTTCTCACTCCTTTTTTCTTAAAATATAGAAACGATGTACTTTAAAAAAATACACCTTTTCTATATTAGCACTCCCAACAAACGTGGTCAACTTTTGACCTACAACTTTTGAGCAGACGAGGGCAGACAAGTCCCTGTCCCCTCGTCTGGCTGCCCCTGTCTACCCTCTTCTGTTTTAGCCTTGGTTGCTACATACTTTTCCGGAAACATTGGCTATTTCCTTAATAGTCATAGTTGGATTATTGCAATCCACACTTACCAGTACTTTTTTAATATTGCCGATATCTTTTCTTTTGGCAGTTACTCCAATAACATATCTCTTATTCCCATGGATTCCATAAGTCACTATAGTATTTACGGAGAAACCAGCTTCCCTCAAATGATCGGAGATAGTAATCATTCTCTCCTTATCATTGACCATGATATCAGCCTCGATTAATCCAATGGCTATTTTCTCTTCAATTGCTCCACCAACATAAACTCCCAGCATCTTTCCTACTGCAAAAGCCAATATATATAGATATTCGCCACCCGAAGTCACTTTAGTAATTACTGACGCAAAAATAATCGCATCTATAAATACTATGAAATAAACAGGTTTAAAATATTTTTTCGCTGTAAAGATAGTCTTCAATGTTCCTATGGCATTACTTATTGTCATTACTAAGACAACTAAAAATAATTCTAAAAACAAATTCATTATTAACACCCCCTTTCAAATTCTTATTAAATCTTGCAAAATCCACATAAAAAGACCCCTCTGCCAATTAGAAGAGGAGCCACTTTTGTTAACCTATCTCTTAATTAGAATTATATGAACTTTACCCAAACAATATTATAGCACAAATATATATAATATTAAAGGTAAATGCGAAATATTAACTTATATGATCGGCCGACTATGTATTATATGATTAATAATTTCGTTTAGACCATAAGAATCCTAAAATAATTAAAATGTTAACTTGCTGTTTTTAATTAAAAAACTAATTCACATAGAACACAGCCCTACTCCCATCTTTATTAGCCTCCACTTCCAAGCGAGCATCAATCGTAGTCTTCAACTCCGGCACATGAGATATAATCCCTACTAGTCTTCCGGATTGTTGCAGTTCAATCAAACAATCGATCGCATTATCCAGCGACTCAGGATCCAAGGTGCCAAACCCCTCGTCTACAAACATAGTATCTAGACTAACTCCCCCGGCGTAGGACTGGACAACATCCGCTAATCCCAGAGCTAAAGCTAGAGAAGCTTTAAAACTTTCTCCCCCCGATAGGGTCTTAACATGTCTGGCCCGACCTGTGTAAAAATCAAAAACTTCTAATTCCAAACCACTTTGAGCCGAACCTTTACCCTTCTCGATAATGCGGCTCATCTCATAACGACCACACGTCATCTTATTCAATCTTAGATTGGCAGCAGCGATGATATCATTGAAGAACGCTGCCAGAACATATCTTTCAAAACTTATCCGTTGACTGTTCTGACCTCTTGCGGCGTTCGCTAGATCTCCAACAATTTCGTATATTTCTTCTTTCTCCTTAATCTCACTGCCGATGGTTAGTATCCCTGTCAGTAGTTTTTTGTTGTGTTCCTTTCTGGATACCACGGTAGTCCTGATATCTGAAAACTCTTTCCTTCTCTGACCAAGCTGCTCTAACTCTCTTTGCAAAGAAATAACATCCACTCGAACCTTATCTTGAACAACAATGACGAGTTTGTTGAAGTAGTCTGTTGCTGATTTCAGTGATTCCTGGAAATCAGTGATTTCCTTTTCCGTCTTAGCCATCACATCCTCGGGCATTTTTGCGTTGATGTATTGCTCTTCATCGTTAAAACCGGCTTTGAACCTAGCTTCCGTAAATACAACCTCAGATTTTTTCTCTTCTTTTTGGGCTTCATAGTTATTCCTAAAAGCATTCTGTCTATCGGATGTGGCTGCAACTAGATCCTCTCTGCTTTTATTCAAACTGTCGGTAGCTTGTTCCAAAGCCAGTGTCAATTGTTCATATTGATTCTGAATCCTCTGTACTTCTTTATCCAGTTCCTCTTGGGTACGGATAGTAGAAGGTATGTCATCCTCAATATTTTTGACCACACCTTCTAGTGTTTTAACTTCTGAGAAGAAATTCTTTTCTTGCTCGTATAATTGTTTTATTCTAATTTCACTATCTGTTAGTTGAAGGTTATCTTCACTCATTTGTTTTTTAAGCGTCGGCTCTTTATCTTTTAATTGTACTAAGCTTTTTAGCTGACCAGCAAGCTTAGTAGACAGTTCTCGTAGTTCTCGAATATTGGTTTCTATACCTATATCTTTATCCTCTTCGCATTCAGGATCTTCAGTTTTCATCTTTTCTAATTCATTTTGAATCCTAAGAACAGTGTGCTGTTGAAGATCATACTTGGATCTAACTTCTTCCCATCTTCCCCGCGTGCTCTCAAATTTAGTCCGTAGTACTTTAAGCTCGTTCTCTAATACTTCTAGTTCCTTCTCATCCCTAGCCTCCTTTTCCTTAAAGGCTGGAACCGGGTGGTCCTGGGAACCACAGACCGGACAAGCTAGGCCGTCCTGGAGATTTTCAGCAAGCACCCCCGCCAAACTAGCGAAGTATTTACTTGTAGCATCTTCATATTCTTTTTCCTTGTTTTCAAAACTGAGTCTATCTCTTGTAACTAAGCTTTTCAAACTCTCATATTCATGGCTGACAACAGTAAGAATTTGTTGTTCCTTTTGAAGCTCTGAACTTTTCTCTAAGAATTTTTCTACATTATCCTTTTCACTGCAGACTACAACATACTCTCTAGAAGCTTCAATCGATTTTTCTAGTTCGGACTGATTAAGTAACAACCTCTGCTTGACTTCTACTTGGACGGCTTCGAACTTCTTCCTATCAACTTGAACATTCACTAGGTCATCAGTCACTACAGTCAGTCTGCGACGGTAATCCTGTAAACCGGCAACTTTGTCGGTTAACCCTTTGAGGATAGTGAGTTTATCTTTTAACTTTTCTCTTTCAATTTCGTTACTTTTTTCCTGCTTTAGGGTTTTTTCCGCTGACTCGAACCGGAGCTTAACCTCATTCTCTTTCTCCTGGCTAGCAATCAATTCAACTTCTCTTAACTTTAATAAATCGACCTGATGCTTATAGTTGTCTT
The DNA here is from genome assembly GCA_024637055.1 of Gracilibacter sp. Taxonomy (GTDB): domain Bacteria; phylum Bacillota; class Desulfitobacteriia; order Desulfitobacteriales; family Syntrophobotulaceae; genus Gracilibacter. The sequence goes on from JAGXFZ010000027.1 coordinate 5,039, forward strand.
CCATTCCACTTATGGTTAGAGCTTTCCTAGCCCTGTCTAAAGCTTCTTTTCTTTGCTCATATTGAGGTTTCTGGGCTTCCAAGTCAGATTTAGTCTGTTCAGCTAGATCCCGCTCTTTTAACTTCTGATTAATATCTGTCGCCATATATATCTCTTGCTGTTTAGCTGTACTAAGTTCTTCTAAGCCATCAATCTGCTTAGCGAGCTTTTCTATGGTAGTTCCGTCTCTATTCAGGCTTATCTCTACCTCGTTAATCACTCGAGTTATATTATACAGTTTAGAGGATAGAATACCTGCTAACTCTTCATGGGTAGTTCCGTCAATATTCTCTATACTATTTTCTCGCTGTTTTTCTAAGAATAGGACCTCGTTTCTTATATTTTTGGCTTTATCACCTAATCTTTCCTGAATAAGTCTAAACCCTTCTGTTCCGAATATCTTTTGGAGGATGGCCTCTCTCGTACTACTATCTGAAGTAAGTAGCTCCCTAAACTCCCCTTGGGGAATCATAATAATCTGTTTAAACTGATCATAGGTAATACCTAATATCTGAATCACTTTTTCGTCGACATTACGTACCCCTTCTACTAACTCAGCATCATCCTCATCAAGTACTTTCAATTGAGCTTGGGCATTTTGCTCAGTTGTCCCATCTCCAACCGTTTTTTGGCGCGTTTGTTTAGGCACCCGTCTTATCCAATACCTTCTTCCCCTTAATTCAAACTCCAATTCTACATATGTCAGAAGCCCATCATCGGCAAAATGGCTTCTTAAGCTTTCTCCATCACGATCTTTCCCACTTGCCTTGCCATAAATAGCATAGCAAATCCCATCAAATATGGTTGTCTTACCGGAACCAGTGGCTCCTGTAATTAGGAAGAGATTGCGGCCATTTAGCTCAGAAAAATCAATTACTTGTTCTTGAGCATAGGGGCCAAATGCTGTCATCGTAAGTTTAAGCGGTCTCATCTCAGGCCCCCCTCTCTTCTTTATCTACATCCTCAATCACTTTTGATACTAGGCTTTCTTTTTCTGGTGTAAACTCTTTGCCAGTTATATCACAATAAAAGTCTCTGAATAGCTCTAGTTTAGTCTTTTGTTTGTACCCTTCACCAGCAGAAGTCTTATTCTCTCCAGCACTACGCTCTTTCGCATCAAACTCTAAAGCCAAAACATTTGGATAAACTTGTCTTAACTTAGCCATAGCCTCTAGGAGCTCCCCTTCATCGGTAAGGGTTACATGTAAGTAATCATTAACATTTGTATCCTTATATACCGAAGGATCGAGTAGTGCCTGAAGCTGCCCCTTTATCTTGCGCATATCCCTGAGTATTTTCAAGGGTTTATGACTGTATTGAACATTTCCGTCAGAATTAATATCAACAACTGTAATCCCTTTCTTCTGCGCAGTTTCAGAAAAGGAATACTTCAAAAGAGATCCTGCATACCGAACAACTCCCTGCCCTGCACTTTGAGGTCCATGAAGATGGCCTAGGGCTGTATAAGTAAAACCTTGGAAGTTATTTACATTAACATAATCTGCGCCTCCCACAGAAGTCAGTGAAAGGGGCTTCTCAGACTCACTCAGTTCCGGTTCGCTTATCCCTCTGACAAAACCATGTGACAGAATAACATTCCTCTGCTTTGAATCCCATTTTTCTTGGATACTTTCCACAACAGCCTTCATAGCACTATCATAATCATCTATATCTTCTCTGCCGAGTACATCTTTAACCAAAGCAGGAGAAGCATAGGGGATTAGATAAAAATTAACAGGTCCGTATCCATCTTCAATGATTACTTTCCTCACTTCTTTATGGAAACGACCTTCTATATGTAAACCTTTAGCCTGTAGAATTTGGTTACCGAAATCCAAGCGGTCCGGGCTATCGTGATTACCCGAAATAATTAGCACAGGGATTTGGAGTTCTATCAAAATCTTGCTAAGAACTTTATTCAATAGTTCAACTGCTTCCACTGGCGGAACCGCTCTATCATAGATATCCCCTGTTATTATGAGCACATCAGGTTTTTCGGTTTCCATAACTTCGATAAGGTTCTGCAAGACATATTCTTGATCCTGCGTCATATGAACCTGATTTACTATCTTACCGATATGCCAGTCACCGGTATGGAATATCTTCATCTCAGTCCCTCCAGAAAAGTTTTACTACTTTAAATCAAGTTCTACTTTAAATCAAAGATTAATTCTCTAATCTTGTTTCTAATCCCTCTATTAGATTTTTCGCAATTATCCTAAACGAAATAGGAGGTGGCCAGTTGGTGACACCCCCAGATTATAAATTTATTAATCGCGTACCCTTGATAACTGTTGATTTTATTATTGCTTCCGAACTATCTTATGATCCCCATTTGGTCTTCTCTCATATACGAATTCCGGTTTTAATGTCTCTATAAAAGCTTTAACCCAAGCTTCTCTAAGTTCATGAAAATGCTGAACATCTCCGTCTACTTCATCCCAAAAAGGTTTGTGTAGGCACTTTATTGTCCGCCAGATGATAACATTCTCATTACCCGAAAGAATGTCATTCACTCGTTGGTCAGGCATACCTTCCAAAACAAAGTCATTAAGAATTATATATAACTCTTCTGGGCTTCCAGGAATAACATCTTTATATTCTCGGGCTGCAGTTATACCATGTTTGGTGAAAATCTCAATGATATTATCTTTAAATTCCGGTTTCTCATCCAAGATAGCAGTTATCAAGGCAGCCTGTCTTAATTCCGTACTTTGGACCGTGTTATAAAGCCAAAGATGGATATTTGACTTATCTGTCACTTTCTTCAAAGGAACTGCTTCTGTAGGTTGACCATAAGACTCTATGATTTCCTGCATCCACTCTTTAGCTGGAAGACCTTGATTTGCTGCCCATTGTTCAATATCTTCCTCAATCTTCTCGAGTAAGATGATTTTATTATAAAGCCATTGATGAATTTCCTTTTGTGCACTCATATCTTAACCTCCTGATGAATGTTTTCTCAAAACTTTTTAACCCTATCTAGTTTAACATATTTTCTTCTTCTTGTAGAAATAAAGTCCCATAAACAAAATCTTCTGTTTATGGGACTTTTCTAAATGCCTAATTAATGCTAATGCTATTGTGTCAGCTCACCTCTGTCTGCTGTTTCTGGGGGTTTTTCTAGCCAGCCTCTTTCGATCATTATGTCTGTACCATCCTTAGCAAAATGAATGAGTTCTGTGATGGAACGAGCGAAAGTTGCCGCTACATCTTTTCTAGAGGTATTAGTCAAACCAATACCGTATTCAAGAATACTAAAGGCTGTGACTGTAGTTATATGAAACATAATCAATTTGTCACTAAACGGGGGTTCTTTAGATTTGGTAACCTCAAATGCATGGGTAGTTGGTGAGGGTAATTCCTCTTCTTCCAACAGAGTACGAAGACGTTTAACTTGTTTGTCGGTAATCTTTTTTCCCCAAGATAAATACTTATTAACCTTCTCATCCATGACTACTTGGCCCATCCCTAGATTCATCGTTTTTAATATTTGATTTGAAAAAAGATTATCGAAAATATAATTAATTTCCAGGGCATTTAAAGGCCTCTTGCTCCCAAGAAGCGAACCATAATAATTCTTGTCATAAACATATTCTACTCTATCAGAAATGACTATATAAGGGGACTTCAACAATAGACCCTTTGCTAGAAGTATATCCGAAGATTTCTGAATTATCTCCTGACAAGTATCAATACACTCGTTAAAAAAAACTCTGATTTCGGGTCGGTAGGATACTCCATATGCCTGACTATAATTTAACAGAATAAGCCTATTTGTTTGCCTTGTATAAGTTAAGAGGTAACTCTCCGAAAACAGTTCCCGGGCATTAATTTCTACATCCTTTTCACCGAAAGCCTCCGGGATAGGATGGTGAAACAAGTTGAAGATATCTTTAATTGAGTTTACTCGCTGGCTTGAAACATCGAGTGCCCTTTGGAATATAGGCTTGAAATCTGGATCTTTAGATTTAGCTACTATATATTTCAGCATACATACAGACATTGTCTCAGCAAAATAATTTGACCATAGATAGCCAATTTCCGAGGCTGTGGGCGGAATCTTTGCTTGGTTATGCTGAACTGTATCATACCGTATTTGCTCCGGTTGGTTCGGTTGGTTTGGTTGGTTTTCTTGTTGAGTATTATCCATATTCATACCCTCCCCCAAGATTTTTGTGTAGATATGGCTATAAGTTGTCATTAATTTAGTTTATCAATTATTGAATGATTATATACAAGAAGCTGCCTTAACCAGGCAGCTTCTGTAGCTTTTTTGAATCTCTAGGTTTTTTTAGTTAGTTTATTCCCTCTCTAACCTTATCGGAGATAACTCCTTTTCCTCCGAATACATATAATTTATCTAAGTTAAGAGCTTTAAGGTACAATTCAGTTTCTTCTCCGATATTTTCCTTCTTAACTAACAATACTGGATATCCGCCTTTAGCCGCCAGAGAGGCTCCAGATAGAGCATCAGGGTAGTTCTCTCCTGTAGCAAGGGCTGCATATTTGTACGAATCATTTTGAGCAAAATATTTAGCTATTTCCAAACTAGTCAGATATCTATCTTCCCCGGCTATACGAGTCACTGTTATCTGCATCTCACTCTTAATTAGATCTTCGACTTCCTCCGATATGACACCTTTACCTCCGATCAGGATTACTTTTTTTATCCCCCAATCGCTTAAAGCCTTTCTCGTATAAGTGTTAAGACCATCTTTTTGGGTAAACAGAATAGGAAAACCATTCTGTCCGGCAAATGGCGCTACACTCAGAGCGTCAGGATAATTAGATCCCGTTGCCAGAATTACAGTATCAGTGATTTTCGTTGGATCACCTATACTTTCGTTGGAATCTTTGATGAACTTTCCTATCTCGATAGCTGTCTCATACCTGTCAGATCCTGAGATACGGGTGACCTCATAATTCTGCGCCAGCTGGTCCTCTATTGTCTTAGATACTACAGCTGTTCCTCCTAGAATATAGATGTTCTTAGCCTTAAGTCGTCTAATCTCCTGCAGTGCTTCGCTGCTCAAGTTATTACTTGTAGTTAGGAGGACAGGGGAATCCTGGAATCCAGCAAGAGCCGTTCCGGCCAAAGCGTCCGGGAAGTTCTCCCCGCTGGCAAGAAAGACATTATCACTTGTCTTCCAACCTTGGGCACTGATAGATGCTGCTGTTGCATATCTATTGTCTCCAGCAAGACGCTGGATAGGTATACCCTCTTGCCCCATAACAAAGAATTGACATAAATGATTGGTGTTAAAACTAATTGAGCTTTGCTCCCAATCAAATTCTCCGCTAAATTCGGTTATGCTGCCATCCTCTCCCTGTTTATAGATTATTAATGTGCTGGGGTCTATTCCAGCGAGTTCTTCCTCACTAAGTTGGAAGGTTAGGGTTATATCACGGTTGAGTTGGGTAATATTTTCTGTTTCCCCATTGTTCTGGCTAGTAAATGTAACATTATAGCCCTTCATTATCCCTTTTTGATTCGGATAAGCGAGGAAGAACGTGTTCAGGGTATCGGGGTCAGTTACCACCGAAGCTTCTACTTGGATATTTTCCCAGTTCTCTCCAGGGAGTGCCTCAGGATCGATTGCCAAGTTCATCTGAGGAAACTCGTAATTGATAGGTTGGTTGTTGCTTAAGTGTTGCTCTACTTGCTCAGGGGTAATGGTTAACGAATTATCTGGTGTCGTTCTTCCACCGCCACTGCTACCACTACTACCGTTACTACCGCCGTCATTATTGTTATCTTCATCAGGCGGTGTGGCATCCACCGAACCAACCACTATCAGAGAATGGGCACCTCCTGAAGAAATGGCTGCTACATCTGACAGGCCGCTTATCCTAGCAGGGATTAAACGGGGGACTATATCCCCCAGTCCTAACTGACCTTTTTCATTATCGCCAAAAGCGTAGACATAACCATTCTCTAGAAGAGCTAGGGTATGTTCCCCACCGCCGGAGATAGACTGCACTCCACTTAGAGCATCAATCTTGATAGGTATAGAAGCGCTATCATTATCCCCGTGCCCTAACTGGCCAGATGTCCCGAAGCCGAACGAATAAACGTCTCCGTTTTCCAATAATATCAAAGAATAGCTAGCTCCTGCTGCTATTGCCTTTGCCTTTACATCTGGTAAAGTAGTAATCAAGGTGGGGGTAAGCTTATTGTTTATATCACCGTCTCCAAGACCCAACTGGCCACTACTATCTCTACCGAAGGCGTAAACTTGCCCGTTTTCTAGTAAGACCAACGAATGAGTCCCCCCGGCTGCGATGGCTTTTACGTCAAATAACCCTGTGATCTTAATGGGTATATTTCTATTTAATTCATCCCCGAGGCCTAAATTTCCATTTCCTCCGGCACCGAAGGAGTAAACTTCTCCAACTTCCGAAAGCACCAGGGAATGGTTCCTTGTTGATGAAATGGCTTTTATTTCGATTCCAGATAATGCCTCGATTTTGGTAGGGACTGTCCTATTTGCTGTGTCTCCATGTCCTAGCTTGCCGTAAAGCCCCTGGCCAAAGGAATAGACTTCTCCGTTCTCCAATAGAACTAGTGAGTGAGAATACCCTGCGGCTATTGCCTTGACTGGACCTGGAATACCTTCGATCTTAGCCGGGTTATAATCGAAGGCCCCAGGCCTTGGACCCAACTGACCCTGGTAGCTTTCGCCAAAGGAATAGACATCTCCGTTTTCTACCAATACCAGAGAATGTTCTACACCGGCCGCAACGGCCTTAACTCCAGACAAACCGTTAATTATGGTAGGTGTATCAACGATGCCTCCATCATATCCTAACCCTAATTGACTTTGGAAGTTACTACCAAATGAGTATACCTCTCCAGCAACAGGTGTTTCTCCATCTGCCAAGGTAGTTATCCCAATAGGCACAGCAGTTAGTTGCAGGTTGCCAGCAATATCTTCTATTACCACGTAAATCACATAGGCTGTTTCGGCGCCGAGTCCGGTTATATTCTCTAGCCCGTCCGTATCGGTTACCAGCGCAATACTGCCGTCGGCATTCCCCTTAACCTCTGCAGCACTTGGCACAGAGGCTCCTTCAGTTATAACCCTGTAGTAAGCTGTGCCATCTTCATCAACCTGTATAAAGAGGTCTGCCGCATTATCGGTAACGTTATCAGCTAGGGGATATCTATCGTTAAAAACCGGTGGTGCAAAGTCCTTGTTATCGGATTGCCACTGGAGATAAGGGTAAGTTCCGACCGAAATACTCCAATCGCCTGAGGAACCAAAATCCCAGTCGGAAAAGGGGGATGTGTGTTCATATTTCATATCCGCGATAGACAACCCGGTGACACCGGTAGCATCAACGTCACTCCCCACAGCAATATTTAGACCAGTCGTCTCGTTATTATAAGCGGAAGCAGTAATTGTGCCGCTATCAGACACCCCTACTAGACCGCCGAGATTGGCAGATCCAGCCACAGCACCCAAAGCATATGTGTTGGTGATGCTCCCTCCATTTTCTCCTGCCAGACCGCCTATAAACTCTTCGCCTCCCACTGAACCTTGGGAGTAGGAATCGTTTACACTACCGTAATTTGAACCCACGAGACCACCAATGGCATTAGCACCACTCGTGGCTCCTATAGAGTAGGAGTTTTCTATGGTGCTGC
>JAGXFZ010000028.1 GCA_024637055.1 Gracilibacter sp.
AATACTTTAAGCATTCTTTTGATGTAGGTATGTTCTTCTTTCATAATTTGAATTGCATCCATCGTGTCAGTCAAATCCTTTCTATAATGATGATTATGAAGTAATACTGATGTAGGTATTCTTGTATATATTTTGTTCCATAGTTGGTTAATATGTATTCTATTTCTAATTAAATCTTACTACATAAAGTCCATTCTTCAGGATAAAATATTAAAATCTGAAGGGAGTTGACCGATTTAGAAATAGTACGTGCCAGATAGATTGTAGCTTCCCCTAAAAATATTGATGTGTTGTATAAGGGAACATAATGAATTAGGATGTAACTTTCAATGTTGTTTGAACTGTGAGGGATTTACGATTATCTGATGAGAATATATCAACAAGTCACACAAGAGTATTTGGAGGAAGAAATGATTATGGCAGAAGTATTTAAAATCCTAGTTATTAACCCAGGCTCCACATCCACGAAGATTGCAATTTATGAGAATGAAGAAGAATTGTTTAAGAAAAATATTGAACATCCTACGAATGAATTAATTAATTACAAAGTAGCTACTGATCAATTTGATTTTCGTTACCAGACAGTTATGGCATTTTTGAAGGAGATACAGTTTAATCTTCAGGAATTAGACGCAATTGTTGCTAGAGGGGGGGCCTTACCGCCTCTTAATGCAGGAGCTTATCGGATTAACCAGAGTATGGTTGACTTTCTGAAAGAGCGCCCCCGTGCTGACCACGCATCTAATATTGCAGCCATTATAGCTCTTGAAATGTCAAGAGTACTTGGTATACCGTCCTATATCTATGATGCTATTTCTGTAGACCAACTTACTGATGTAGCAAGAATATCCGGCTCGCCTGAAATCCCGAGGTTAAGTATTACCCATGCGCTTAATTCCAGATCGATGGCTTATAAGTATGCACAATCAATAAATAGGTCGTATTCAGAGATTACCTTAATTACTGCCCATCTTGGCGGAGGCATTACCCTTGGTGTTCACCACCAAGGAAGAGTGATCGATATGATAAGTGATGATGAGGGCCCATTTTCTCCGGAGAGAGCTGGTAAAGTACCATGTGTTCCTTTGGTTGATCTCTGTTATTCAGGGAAATATGATCACCGCACTACCCAAAGACTATTTAGAGGAAAAGGGGGGCTAATAGCTTACCTGAATACGAATAGCGCCTTAGAGGTGGAAGAGCGGATTGCTCAAGGAGATCAAGAAGCCTTACTTATATATGAAGCCATGGCTTATCAAGTAGCCAAAGGTATCGGAGAATTGGCAACTGTAGTCAAAGGAAAGCTAGACGCTATTATCCTGACTGGTGGTATCGCGTATTCCGATATGCTCACTCGTTGGATAATAGAAAGAGTAGAATTCCTTGCTCCCGTTGTAATAATACCGGGCGAAAATGAGATGGAAGCCTTAGCTCTAGGACCATTGAGAGTCTTGCGTCAAGAAGAGAAAGCATATGAGTATGATCTTCTAGGTTGAGTTGACACATATAGAATGGATGCATATAAAATTCGAGACGATGCAAAAAAAAGGTGGCAGATGTGTATACACATCTGCCACCAAACTAGTGATAATACTTTTCGTTATTGTTGCTCTGCCAGATCAGCTAAAGTCTCTAGGGCCCGACCCAGCTGGTCTCCGTAGCTTCCATAATCAGCCCAACGACCTTCACGAGCTGCTGTCTCCATGTCTAGGTATAATTGATTAATCCTGCTTACCAAAGCTTGTAAATTCTCATCTACTGGTTCACTCGGTTGACCTGGTACACCAGGTTCGTCTGGTTCACCGGGTTCACTTGGTTCGCTAGGATCCTCATCTCTACTGACACCAAACAGTTTCTCTAAGGCGAGATCCAAGGAACTTTCCATGACCAGCTTATCCTTATAGAAGACGATAACTCTGCGCAATTCAGGAACACTGCGACTTTCAGACAGAATAAAAAGTGGTTCTACATAAAGTATACTATTGTTAATAGGTATAGTCAGCAAGTTACCTCTGACAACTTGAGATCCGCCCTGATCCCAGAGAGATATCTGTCCTGATATCTCAGGGTCTTGGTCGATATAAGCCTCAATCTGACTTGGACCTTCTATTTGTTGCCCGCGAGGAAAGTTAAAGAGCTTAAGTTTCCCATAGTTGTCACCATCATTACCTGCTGCCAACCACCCCACCATATTATTCCGATTAAGAGGGGTGAAAGGTTGTTTAAGGATAAATTCTGCTTCGTCCTCCCCAGGTAGTTGCATGATGACATAGTAGGGCTCGACCCTTACTTCAGAACCACCATATTTTTCTACTGGAATTTCCCAGACATTTTCTCTGTTATAGAAATCCATGGGATCGGTCATATGGTAGTTTCGAAGCATGCTAGCTTGGATCTCGAACTGATCAACCGCATAACGTTTATGGTTCTCTAAGATTTCCGGGAATTCTGCTCTCTCTTTAATCAACCCGGGAAAAATACCTTCCCAAGCTTTAATGATAGGGTCGTTTTCATCGAATTTGTAGATATTTATATCACCATTATAGGCATCAACCACTACTTTGACAGAATTACGAAGATAGTTAATACCACCAGTTGGTTGAGAATAGGGATAGAGGTCGGATTCAGTATAAGCATCCACAATCCAGAATATCCTACCATCAGCAATAACGGGATAGGCATTGCTATCCAGAGTTAAGAAGGGAGCTGCCTTCTTAATCCTATCCTCTATATTACGGTTATAGAGGATGCGGCTTTCAGCAATAATTTCATCTGAGAATAATAGAATAGGTTTACCAAATTTGACAGCATATAAAATTCGTCTTAGGCCGTTAAGCTCTACGCCATCCTCTCCTTGATACTGGGTTATCACCTCGGAGCCTTCAACCGGATGGCCAAATTCTCCGTTAAGAGTATTTACTACTACGAATTGGTCTGTCATCTCCCCAAAATAGATCTCCGGTCTTGTCAGCGGAATGTTAACTTCACTCTTAACTGGAATATCGCGAAGATAATAAGTAGGGTGACCGTTAGCTGTAATGGCATTGACTGGAGACATCACAGTACCGTAGCCATGCGTATATTTAAAATGTCGGTTGATTAGAGTTTGTGCTTGTTCGGGAAGTGATTCGATATTGAGTTCTCTTACTGATAACATAACCTGATTGTACTGATCATCAAATCGGTAGCGGTCGATATCTATATCATTGAACTCGTAGTATAAGCGTAAAGACTGATTCTGTTGATAATGTTGTTGCAAGGGACGATAATCAAGCAGACGAATATTATTAATAGTAGGTTGATTACCTGCTAAAACGTCTGTTGTAATCTCACTATTATCTACGTTATACTCGACCTCTTCCATATCTGACAAGCCATAAGCATCGCGAGTAGCTTGAATATGGTGAGCGATGTAAGGAGCTTCGCGAACCAATTGATTGGGGCTTACTACGAATTTCTCTAATATTCCTCCATAGATGCCACCAAGCATAGATACGATTATTAATAGGGCCGGAGCAGCAAAGAGTAGTCTGACCTTTTTCAATCTAATATTCACCAGGAGGACAACTGCTAAGATTGCAGCGAGAATCTGTTGGATTTTTAGCAGAGGAAGATGAACGTGGACATCTGTATATCCTGCCCCGAATAAGGAAGATGATGGTGAAATGAGTATTCCGGCCATAGCCAAGCCACGGGTCAGTGTATACCAAATTAGTACGATACCTAACAACACTGATAAATGAACAGTAGCCTGAGCTGAAAGCCTTGGCTTTAAGTTAGTGAAAGATAATGCTCCCCCGATAATATAAGCTGCAATAACAAATGAAATAGTTAAAAACAGAAGACTTACTAAAACACCGCTTAAAATGGAATAGAGGGGGTAGCTAAATAGGTAATAACTAAAATCCCTTCCTAAGATGGGATCAACCTGCCCGGTGGGGGAAGAGTTAATTAGGAGTAAAACCTTATCCCACATCTGGGGTAGTATCCATACCCAAAAAAGAGAAATACCAAAAGCTATTATGGCAAGAAATTTTTTGCTGATACTAAATTTTTTAGGATCAATTGGTATCCCTTCGATTTTTCTTATCCGCCTGACTTTAAACTGTTCAACCAAGGGAAGAACGTTTAAAAGGATGAAAACAAATCCTATTGCCCAAAGAGCTGTTTTTATTAGTAATTCGAGTAAAATGGGCTTGAGGAAAACCTGAGAAAGGTTAAGACTTTGATACCATAAGTAATCGGTATAATATGCTACTGTAACAATAGCTATTATTATCAATGCTCCAAGAATAGCTGGAATCTTATACTTCCTTAACATGTATCGACCTCCTAAAATTATTATACTTAAGCTTAACATAATATTGCCTTAAACGTCACCCATATTTTTGCCATAATCAACCGTTATAATTCTATAAAAACTCTTTTATTAAAGGTTATCTTACGTAGTATTGCTTGTATGAAACAGGTGTCCATTATGCCAAAGATGCTGATACCATCGAGAAAATCGTAGAGGGCTTCGCCGCTACTTCACAGCAGATATCGGGGTCTATTGGGCAGGTGAATCAAACTCTGGAAACAATGTCGGCTAGCGTGGGCGAAGCAACAGTCAATTCTCAAATGATGGCTGAAAATATTAAAGAGACCACCAGAGCGATGGAACAAGTCGCTAATGTTGCTCAGATACAGGCTCAATTAGCTGAGAGACTAAATATAATGACCCAAAGCATAAAAGTCTAATTTCTTTAAATATCCGTGGAATGTTCATGGAGCTAAAGTATTGTTAATCATACCTTGGCTCCTAAGCGTTCTCCCATATAAACCATTGTTTCTATACCTTGTTCGGTGTTTTCAAGGATATCGACATCAATCTTAACAATATCTTTCTTAAGAAAGACAATTAAGGTTGATCCACCAAATTTAAAATATCCTTTTTCAAAACCTTTTGGTACATATTGATTAGGTAAATACGTTTGGACAATTGAGCCGACACAGGTTGCTCCGACCTCCATGATTACCATCTCTCCAAAATTATCAGACTGGAAAAGAGTAAACTCTCTTTTGTTTTCACAGTATAGATTTGCCTTTTTACGCAAAGCTAGAGGATTAACAGAATAATAATGACCTTCCACCCTGGTATACGAGGATGGTGTGCCACTATCGGGGAAATGAAACCTGTGGTAATCCGAAGGACATAATCTAATGATAATACAAGTTCCTTGTTCATAACCTGAAGCCAAATCTTTGTCACGAAATAAATCCACTAAAGAGTAATAACTCCCTTTAACTTGCATTAGTTTTGTTGCATCAATATTTTGCCAAGCAAAAACTCTACCATCTGCAGGAGCAACAAGAACTTCGGAATCAGCAACAATTGGCCTGCTTTCCAATTTCAATTCGCGAATGAAAAAATCATTAAAAGTTTTGTAAGATGAAATATCTTCATTTTGTGCCTCACTTATGTCAATCTCCATGTCGGTCACAAAATTCTTTATCTTTCGCGAACTGTATTTCGTATCCTGAAGCTTACCGTATAAAGAAGAAAAAAGTTTTCGTTTTAACAAGGATTCTAAAGCTAAAGAGCCTGATTTTGTATAGTAAATCCATTCTAGGAATTTATGTCCGAGGATCTTTTCCTCCTTCTTTTTACCTGTTTTTCTGTCCTTGAAATAGATAGACATCGAAGGCCTCCCTTGATTAATAATCGGTCATTTAAGCTTATTTGCATTGATTATATCATAGTATCCATATTATTTAAGAAAGATTGGCTTATTTATTATAAGCAATTTGTCGGTATCGGCAGGATTGGCCAGAAAGATGAAGAATATTACTATAATACAAAACACCAAAACAAAAAAAGACTAGCCTTCGGAACTAGTCTTCTGACGTCCATATTATAGAATACTTATTAAGGCTACCATATACGCAACTACTAATACACCGAAAAAAACAAGTTTCTTATGAGAACTTTTCATCTCTGCTATACCTCCTATGATGATGCAATTAGGCTAACTATCTATCTTAACTATAACATATTTAAGTAGAAGTATGTCGAAATTATCTAAACAGGATTTCACTTTTTTTTGTGACTTTACGATAATATGTAGTGTTGACGATTTAGTTTTTTCTATTAGAAAATTTATTACTAGTGAAAAATATAAAAAGTATTAAAATATATGAATTGGAGCGGAATAATGGATTATGCCGTAATAGTAGGAATTATTTTAGGGTTATTTGCCGTCTTAGGGGGTATGGTGGCCAAAGGTGCAAGTTTAGGTGTTCTAGTAAACCCCGCAGCAATAATTATTATCTTTGTTGGGCTTATAGCTACTATTGCCAACGCTTTTACATTAAAAGAGATCAAGAGAATACCCTCAATTTTTAGAGTTTTGTTCACTGAACAGAAATTCTACGACCCTGCAAGTATTATTCAATTATTAGAAAATTTATCACGCCAAGTTCGTAAAGAAGGCTTATTGTCTTTAGAGGCAAATATTGAAGAGATTGAAGACCCTTTCATTAAAAAAGGCCTAGAAATGATTGTTGACGGCGTAAATGAACAATTTTTAAGTGAGTATATGGAAACAGAAATAGAAATGATGGAGGAACGTCATTCCTCTGCGGCATTGATCTTTTCTCAAGCTGGGACGTATGCTCCTTCATTGGGAGTGCTAGGTGCAGTAGTCGGGCTCATAGGGGCTCTAGGAAATCTAGATGATACTGAAAAACTTGGACATTCTATAGCCGCAGCCTTCGTAGCGACTTTATTTGGTATTTTTACTGGATATGTCCTATTTCATCCTTTTGCCAACAAGTTAAAACGTAAATCTCGGGAAGAAGTTATAATTAAGAATATGATCTTGGAAGGGTTAATTCAAATATTAAATGGGAGTAACCCAATGCAGCTTAAACAGAAAATGATGGCTTTTCTAACTCCACAAGATAGAAAAAGATTAGAAAAGCTGGAAATGGAAAGAGATACTCAAGCGAATGAAGAAGAGTAAGAAAAAAAAACACGAAGAGCATATAGATGAGACATGGCTGCTTCCCTATGCGGACATGCTTACCTTGCTGTTGGCTTTATTCATTGTACTGTTCTCCATGAGTCAAGTGGATTCCAGTAAATTCTCAGAGTTAAAAAGAGCGCTGGAGTCGGCTTTTAGTGGGGGCGTTGGTATTATTAATAGTGATAGCGACATGCCTGAAGAAGATGAAGATTCTCCGAATCCCTTAAATCCTGATCCTTACTCAGAATTCTTGCTGGAGGATGAGAAGCTTCAGCAGTACAAGCAAATGCTAGATGAATATTTCAAACAACAAGGGCTTGAAAATTCTGTAACGAACATTGTTACAGAAAAAGGACTGCAGGTGACCATTCAGGAGATGGCCTTGTTTGATTCCGGTGAAGCGTTATTACATCCAGAAGCGCTAGAGGTAATCAGTACCTTATCTGTCATTCTTGCTGAAATGGATAACTATGTTGAGATATCCGGGCATACAGATAATCTTCCTATCGCAACGCCAGAATTCCCATCTAACTGGGAACTGAGTGTAGGCAGATCATTAAATGTTATGAAGTATATGCTTAGAAATCAAAACCTTAATCCGGAAAGATTTTCGGTTGTGGGGTATGGAGAGTATAGACCCATACGTTCTAATGAGACAGAAGAAGGCAGAGCGGCAAACCGGAGAGTGGAGTTATTGATATTAAGGATGTTTATGAAGCCACCGCTTATTGATGTATAATTTTTTACAGATAAAAGGAATAGAAAATAAAGATGGCGTAACGAAAGTCAATTCGTTACGCCATCTCCGTATATAAAAGATTTATTGAAGTTAGGCTTCTCTAGGTTTAATAATCATAACAGGACATTTGGCTTTCAGCAATACCCTTTGGGTAACACTTCCAAAAAACATAGTGGCTAGTGGATTATGACCGACACTACCAATCACAATTAGGTCTATTCCTACTTCGTCAGCATAGTCAATAATAATTTGTGGTGGGTTACCTGCTTCGATTACCTTGGTAACTTTTATATTCTCATGTTCCACTGTTTTTAACATGTCATTGATAACTTTTCTGGCACCTTCAACGGAATCTTCATGAGAAAGCTGTATACCATGAGGGAAGGAGTATCCGGCAAAGTAAGCTTCTGGAGTAAAAGTGACATTAATTATTGTAATTTCAGCATTTAGTCCTTTGGCAAGTTCTACGGCATGGACTAAAGCTTCTTTTGAGGTGGAAGAACCGTCGATAGGCACTAAAATGTTTTTAATCATATAATCACTCTCTTTTTTGAAATTATTATAACATGGCTTTAATACTTATACTATTGAATGCTTGATTTTTTTAAAATATTTTTTGTCTACTTCAAATTATTCAAACCTGTTATTTAAGTTTAATCAGCAGCTGGCCTGATTTCACAAGTTGGCCTTCTGCGACTAATATAGAATCAATTTCTCCAAGAGCGGGAGCTAAAACATTAGTTTCCATCTTCATCGCATCAATAATTAGAAGACTTTGTTTATGTGCTACTTTCTCTCCTTCGGTAACAAAGATTTTAGCAATATTCCCCGTTATTGAGGATGCGATGTGTTTAGGATTATTAGGATCGGCTATTGTAGTAGAGTCGTTAATTTCTTTTTCTTCGAAATTCTTATCGAAGATCTTCATTTCTCGCCTGTTGCCATTTACTTCGAAAACCAGAGTTTTATAGCCTTCATGATCGACTTCATTGACTTCTACTAGCTTGACAATCATTATCTTACCTTCATCCAGTTCTATTTCACTGGTTTCGCCTTCTTTCAGACCATAGAAGAAGATATGGCTTTCCAGATTGTAGAGATGACCGTACTCAGCAAGGTTTTTTAAATAATCACTATAAACTTTAGGATAAAGAGCATAGCTTAAAGCATTTCTGATATTAGATTCTACCATAAATTCATTGTTTAGCTTATCTTTTATTTCATCGAAATCGATAGGTTCTAGGATCTCACCAGGTCTACATGTCAGAGGCTGTTCTCCTTTGAGAACCATCCTTTGTAAGTCTTCAGGGAATCCTCCTTCTGGTTGTCCCATCATTCCTTTGAAATAATCTACTATTGAATCAGGGAAAGTAAGATTCTGGCCTTTATCCAATAAGTTTCCTTTATTTAAGCCGTTTTGGACCATGAAGATTGCAAGATCACCTACTGCTTTGGAGGTAGGGGTAACTTTTATGATATCCCCCAGAAGTGTATTAACGTCCCTATACATTTCTTTCACTTCTCTGAACTTATGCCCGAGACCGAAGCTTTCTACCTGGGGTTTAAGATTGGAATACTGCCCTCCAGGTATCTCGTACTTATATATTTCAGCTGTACCGGAAGCAAGTTCAGATTCGAATTGTTCATAGACGATTCTTGTCTCACCCCAATAATCGCAGAGCTTCTGGATATCTTGAAGGCTAATACCCGTATCTAATTCAGTGTTTTCTAGCGCAGCGATAACTGAATTGAGAGCAGGTTGACTCGTAACTCCTGACATCGGACTCAATGAGGTGTCCACGATATCTACCCCTTCTTCAGCTGCCATGAGAAGGGTGGCTACCCCATTCCCACTAGTATCATGAGTATGAAGGTGGATAGGGATAGAGATTTCTCCCTTGAGTGCTTTGATTAGCTTAGCTGCCGCATAAGGTTTGAGTAAACCCGACATGTCTTTGATACCTAGAATATGGGCACCCATATTCTCGATCTGTTTGGCCTTATCAACATAGTACTTAAGAGGATACTTGTCTCTTTTTACGTCTAATATATCGCCGGTATAACAAACACACACTTCCGCAATCTTACCAGTCTTCATAACTTCATCGAAGGAAACCTCCATACCTTTGAGCCAATTTAGGCTATCAAAGATTCTAAAGATATCTATTCCTTGATTAGCAGCTTCTGAGATAAAAGTTCTGATTAGATTATCTGGATAATTCGTATAACCAACAGCATTTGATCCCCTTATAAGCATTTGGAAGGGGATATTAGGGATAAGCGTCCTAAGCGCTTGAAGTCTTCTCCAAGGAGATTCTCTTAGGAATCTGTAAGCAACGTCAAAGGTTGCACCGCCCCACATCTCCAATGAGAATAAATCCTTAGCCAGAACTGAAGTAGCCTCCGCTATTTTCAGCATATCTTTAGTTCTGGTTCTGGTTGCTAAGAGCGATTGATGTGCATCCCGGAAAGTAGTATCAGTTAACAGTAGCCTATCTTGATCCTTAATCCAAGAGACAAAACCTTCAGCACCTCTTTGGTCTAATACCTGTTTTAGCCCTGTAAGTTCTGGAGACACTACTACCTTAGGAACAGGTGCAATATTATAATCTCTTTTCGTATTTTTAACTTCATTAACAATTTTCTCGCCGATATACTTAAGAATCTTGGTTTCATAATCCTTTTTGGGCTTGATATCAAACAGTTCTGGAGTGTCATCTATGAAATGGGTGTCACATTCTCCACTGATAAACTTTTCATGATTAAGAACATTGATTAAGAAATCCTCATTGGTCTTAACCCCTTTGATGTTCATCTCTTTGATAGAACGAATGGCTTTTTGCGTTGCATCATCAAACGTTCTGGCCCAAGAGATAATCTTGACAAGCAGACTGTCATAGTAAGGAGAGATGACAGAACCCGTATATCCGTTACCGCCGTCCAGTCTGATACCAAATCCCGAACTAGATCTGTAAATATCTATCTTACCAGTATCAGGAGCAAAATTATTTAGAGGGTCTTCGGTAGTTACCCGACATTGGATGGAATAGCCACGGGGTTGGATAGAATCCTGGGATGGGATACCTATCTGAGGAGAATCTAGTGAATACCCTTGTGCTATCAGAACTTGATTCTGGACAATGTCTATACCTGTGGTCATTTCCGTTATCGTATGCTCTACCTGTATCCTGGGATTCATCTCAATGAAATAATGGTTCTCTTGCTTATCAACTAGAAACTCTACCGTGCCGGCATTGACATAACCAACGGCTTGAGCAATCTTTAGGGCATCTTGACATAATCTCTCCCTGAGTTCAGATGAAATGGAGAGGGCGGGAGTAAACTCCACTATCTTTTGGTGTCGCCTTTGGATCGAACAGTCTCTTTCATGTAAATGAACGATATTTCCGTATTTATCTGCTAAAATCTGTACTTCTATATGTTTAGGTTTATCCAAATATCTTTCTATAAAAATATCATCTATGCCGAAGGCTTTTCTTGATTCAGCCTTGGCGCTTTTGAACTCTCTGGCCAAATCTTTTTGACTGTGAACGACCCTCATCCCTCTACCGCCACCACCTGCAGCAGCTTTTAAGATGACTGGATAACCATATTTATCAGCAAAATCAACCGCTTCGTCTACTGAAGTCATAGGTTTATCCACTCCCGGGACGGTAGGGACACCTACTTTGCTAGCAAGTACTTTAGACTTTATCTTATCTCCCATATTTTCTAGGATATGAGCAGAAGGACCAATGAACTCTAAACCAGCTTCAAAGCATTTCTTAGCAAATTCAGGATTTTCAGATAAAAATCCGTAACCCGGATGAATCGCATTTGCCCCTTTTTTCAGGGCGAGATCTATTATTTGCTCAATACCTAAGTACACTTCAATAGGCTTCTTTTTTTTGCCTATTAGATAAGACTCATCAGATTTGGTTCTGAACAAGGCATATTTATCTTCTTCAGAATAGATCGCTACAGTTCGGATACCCAGTTCCTTACAGGCTCTGAATATTCTGATGGCTATTTCACCTCTGTTGGCCACTAGTACTTTGTTAAATTTAATTATTTTCATGTCTTCTCCTTAAAATCCAAGAAGTATTAACCTTTATTTAACTATTATACATTTTAAGGCTTTGAAATCCAAACTTATGTGGATTGTATTATGAATATTAATGAAAGAAAGCTGTCAAAAAGATGACAGCTTTACACGAGTACAACTATTATAAGGTTTCTCTACCCGGAATTCCTGTCCCCTTTTTTGCCTTGCTTTGACGTATTCCCAATTCAATCTGTTTATTGTGTTCTGTCATCTCAATATTTTGTTTGTCTTCTTTATTTTTTTCAGTGGACATGATTTGCTACCTCCTATTTTAAGAAATCTATTATTAGTATCACCTCAAAATACTTAAAAATACTTAAGTTTATTATATCGTTAATCAGACATAACTAAATTAGAACGAAATGTGAAAAATATCCCAACATTAGATAATTAATTGAAGGAAATTGTTATTTGTTGGAGAATATCTAAATATACATATAATGGGGAGAACAGGAGTGACAAGATGCGAATAGTGATAATAGGGGGAGGGCAAGGTGGCGCTGCAATACTTAGAACGCTTAATAATTTAAGTTCAGTTACTATAGGCGGGATTGTAGATATCAACGAGCAGGCACCTGGAATCCTTCTTGCTAAAGAGTTGGGAATCTATCACACTAATCAAATTAAAGATATGCTTCAACAGAAAATAGATATGATTATTGAAGCAACGGGCGTGCCCGCTGTTTTGAAACAGATTGAAACCCATAATATACATAATGCTAATATAGTAACGAGTGAAGTCGCAAATCTAATGATGATATTAGTAGACCAGCAGGAAGAGTTAACAAAAAGGTTAGAAATTCAACTTGAGGAAATCAAAGGTATAAGTGATATAACCATCCAAAGCGTAGATAAGATGAAGGCAAGCATTAAGGACACCACCTCTCTAAGCAATAACCTTAATGAATTTGCGGTTACTACTATGGAACATGTTAAAGAGACAGATCATATTATCGGCTTCATAAGTAAGATAACTCAGCAAACAAATATCCTAGGATTAAACGCATCCATAGAAGCAGCAAGAGCAGGGGAACATGGTAGAGGCTTTGCCGTAGTTGCCAAAGAAGTGCAAAAACTTGCTAATAATAGCCAAGAGTTCACCCAAAAGATAGCGGAAATATTAGGACGAATTAAAGATGAAGTGTTTACCGTAACGAGTGAGATTGAAGCTCTAAATAATTTGACTGAAGACCAGAAGAAAGTGGGAGAAGACTTAGAGTTAGCAATGAGTCGTTTAGTCAAGAATATTGAACAGTGAAAAGCCCCTAAACTAACAAACAGAAGTTAGAAGAAACATCAAAAAAGATTATAAAAAATGAGAGACAAAGTCTCTCATTTTTATAATTCAGACTGTATTCTCTCCCGTACTAGGTCTGGTAAATTACGGGCTTGTTCTTTCGTCAAACCTTGGGTAGGAATGGGCTCAGCTATCACTACTTCAACTAATCCTGGTTTAATAATAAATCCATTTTCCTCCATAATCTTGTAAGAACCACGAATAGCGACTGGTACAATAGTTGCTTCGGCCTTGAGGGCAAGCTTCATACTCCCGGGTTTGAATTCTCCCATTTTTTCCCCCTTGCTGCGAGTACCTTCAGGGAAAATAGACATAGAATACCCCTCTTTAACATAATCAGAGGCTTG
Source organism: Gracilibacter sp. (assembly GCA_024637055.1). Taxonomy (GTDB): domain Bacteria; phylum Bacillota; class Desulfitobacteriia; order Desulfitobacteriales; family Syntrophobotulaceae; genus Gracilibacter. The sequence goes on from JAGXFZ010000028.1 coordinate 13,496, forward strand.
ACTTATAACCTTTAAAGATTGCCGGATGTTAGAGCGATCCATGAATACACAATTCATATATTTCATCCAAGTGCTGATTAATGGCATATTGGCAAGTTCAGTTTTGGCAATAAAGGCTTTAGGCTTTTCGATAGAAGCTAAAAGAATAGGGATATCAAAATTACCTTGATGGTTACTAACAAAGACCACAGCTTCATTGTCAGGCACATTCTCATTTCCTGAAACTTTGACTGTCACCCCGGCAATCTTTAGAAGTGCTTGAGACCATTTCGCTGCTACCTCATTGACTATTTTATCACGTTCCTTGATGTTTCCAGCTTTATCAAGGTTTTTTACCTTAAGCAAACTAGGTATTAAGTAAACTAGGTAAAGCCAGAAATATATGAACCAAATTATCGTTCTAATCATTTAACCCATCCTCAAATTGTTTAAGGATAGTATAACTCAGAAAAGAGATCTTTGTAAATTAATTATTTTTGGCTTTGATTGGATTCATCGCCTTGACTAGACTCTTCGAGGTCCTTTTCTACCTCCGCTATATTTGATAGGATTAATCGTCCTTTGATATTGATTAGCTGTGAATCTTTCTCAACCACGACTTTTTTCAGTTCATAGACTGAAAGATCTAATTTATTAACAGAGTCAAGCTTTTCTTTAGCCAAAGCTGATTTTAGGAAAGTCCAACTAGATTCTAAATCTCCCATATGTGAATCTACTTCTGCCCATTTCCCATTCTGAGAATAGAGGATACAACTTCTGGTATAGAAAATCATCCTTTTAAGTTCTGCGATATGGTTGATTTTATAGAAAGAATAGAATTCAGGGATACTGGAATGAATATTATTCGTGGCCAACAAAGTTCTTGCTTTATCTCTTTCTGTAATAATATTGGTAAGATTATTAAGTGAATTGCTGAAATTGTCGATGATCTTACTATCATTACTTTTCTCGGCTGCTTCAGGCATATATTCATTCCATTGCGTATGCAATTGATTTAATGTCTGAGAGACTTTCTCCCAAGGCTCATTCTTATTCTGTTCTTGCTCTTTTTGTTGCCCTTGTTCTTGTGCTTGTGTTTCATCTCCGCCTTCCTTATTTTCTAATTCCTTTTTATCTTCAGAACTATTTTTTGGTTCTGATGAATCCTGTTCTTCTCCGGTAGCAGGGGCTCCTAATGCTTGAAAGATGCTTTCTATACTGGTTTCAATTTCAGTTAATGGTTTTGGTGCTTTTTCATTCTGTTCACTTTCACTGCTTTGTTGGGTAGAACCATTTTTGAAAATTCCACATCCATTAATAGTAAAACTTGCAAATGCTAAGAGTGTTATAAACATAATTGTTATTTTCGTATTCCTGTAAGATGATTTATTCATTGATTATTCTCCATTATTAACATGTTTACATTATTATCTGTATTTGACTTCCAAAATACACGAAAAAAATATAAATTATTATTAAAAATATTTATTTCTTTCGACAACATATGTCTTACTTTTTAACCTGAGACTTTTAGAATTAAAAAAAGAGATAATAATGGAGGAAGAATGAAAATTAATTCAATTATTCAATCAACCTTAGTTAGAATATCTATACTTATTTTTTGTATTTTTTTGGTTTTGTATTTCTATATTGCTGGGATTTACTGGGATAAAGAAGTTTATCATAGAGAACTGGAGTTATTAACAATGGCGTCAACAGTGGCAGTTCATATCCAAGCAAATTTAGATCAGATTAGAATATATAAAGAAGATAGTTCATTAAGCAAACAGGAGAAGGCAGAAGAAATCCACTCCTTACTACGTCCCTCTTTGGACAAATTCTCTAGTGCTAATCCTGATAATTATTTAGGATTTTGTGATTATGAACTGGATTCGACGTTTTCTCTTTCTCCAGAAGATGATGTCCTTTTTATTACTGACGGTTATCAACCCGATCCGTTTCTAAGTATGAACACAACAGGTGAACCCCAATTTCTTTATGATGAAGCGCTCGTTGCCTGGGATGGGAAAGGGGTCATTGGGGTCACTATTCCAACCTACTACGAAGACAAAATAATTGGCCATATTTGGACGGGTGTTAAGGCAGATAAGGCTATTTTTATTTCTTATCTAGACTATGCTAAAGTTTTAGTTTTAGGTATAATTCTCTGGATTCTGGTCTTATTGATAATTAAGAAATACTTAAAAAAAATTCAGCTTTCTTTAGATGAGTTTTCGCAAATGATAGTCGAAAGCAACTTTCAGGACCAACAGATATTATCTGGGTTTCCAGAATTAGTACCAGTATTTGATAGAATAAGAATCCATCTAGATAGTTTAACTGAACTTAATGCCAAATTAGAAAACTCCAACGAAAAGATGCTAACTATAATGGAAGGGATAAAAGACGGATTTTACTCACTTGATAACAACTGGAGATTTACCTTTGTTAATAAGGTAATGAAAAAACTTATGAACAAGGAAGATTTAGTAGGGAAGAACATCTGGGATGAGTATGGAGATAATATAGATTATCTTACTCATGATAAGTTGCAGGAAGCGGTAAGAGAAAAAAAACCAGTTCATTGGGAGGATCTCTCAGCCCAGGATAATAAATACTATGAATACCATGCTTACCCATTTACTCAAGGAATATCAGTTTTTTTCAGGGACGTTACAGAAAGTAAACGTCAGGAGGCTGAGCTTGTCCGCTTGGAAAGACTTAACTTGATTGGACAGTTGGCTGCAGGAATCAGCCACGAAGTAAGAAATCCACTAACCACGGTTAGAGGCTTTCTACAGATGCTTGAATTACGATCGGATTCTTCCCAAAATAAAGAATACATGGAAATTATGATTTCCGAGATAGATAGAGCCAATGAAATAATTACCGACTTTCTATCCCTAGCTAGAGTTAATGCTGAAAGCACGAAACAAGAGAATATTAATGACATAGTAATGCGGATTTTTCCGATGATACAGGCAGATGCCTTTAACAGCGATAAAGACGTAGTTCTACATCTGCAAGAAACTCCAGCTATAGAGTTAAACGAATCAGAGATGCGACAATTAATCTTGAATTTGGTTCGTAATGGTCTAGAAGAAACCCCGAGAGGAGGACAAGTCATAATCCGTACTTTTACACAAGAGAATCAAGTAATCTTGACCATCAAAGACCAAGGAAGAGGAATTCCCCAAGAAATCCAAGAGCAGATTGGGACACCTTTTATGACTACCAAAGAAACAGGTACTGGTTTGGGTTTGGCCATTTCTATGGGGATTGCCAGCAGGCATAAGGCTAGATTTGAATTCGAGACGGGTGAGACGGGGACAACTTTTTATATTAAGTTTCCTAAAGAAAATTAATTAGCGACCTTGGAATGTGGCTTATTGTAGAATAAAATTATTAATATTTACGAACCAGCAAGGAATATTTAATTTTTTGTAGAATAATGGTATAGGTATATAATTCCAAGGGAGGAAACTTATGAGGATACCGTTTAT
>JAGXFZ010000029.1 GCA_024637055.1 Gracilibacter sp.
ATTTTCGCCATTCCCTTTCGCAGGTAAATTTTTAAAGGGATGAGAGTCATGCCTTGCTGCTGAACTTCAGCAGATAACTTTGTTATTTCTGACCGATTAAGCAATAGTTTTCTCTTCCTTAATGGCTCGTGATTAAACCTGTTACCTTGCTCATAGGGGCTGATATGCATCTGCGTAAGCCATAACTCTCCTCCGCTGATTTCAGCATAACTGTCTTTAAGATTAACTCGTCCTGCCCTGATAGACTTTATCTCAGTTCCTGTCAGAATTAGCCCTGCTTCAAGTTTTTCCTCTACGAAGTAGTCATGCCATGCTTTTCTATTCTCAGCTATTACTTTGATTCCGCCTGCCATACTCTCACTCACCTCCTCGCAAACTCTTTATTCCTTAATTTTACCCGGTGTTAGTTATCTAAGCAACGATATCGTGAAAAAATCAAATGTGGTGCGTATTAGAGCTCTATTTCGTCAGCAATCTCCTGCATGGACTTTAGAGCGATACTCAAGAATTCTTCCAATTCCAATCCTATTTCACTACATGTTCTTATTTGATCTCTGTCTGCACCTCTTGCAAAAGCCTTTTCTCCAAACTTTTTAAGGAGATAGTCTGCATCTACACTTGCAAGTTTCTTATCAGGTCTGACAAGAGCCCCGGCAACAACTAGTCCCGAGACTGGATCAGCTGCATACAGTGCTTTATCCAGGGTAGATACACGTGGTAGACCATGATAATAATTGTGAACCTTGACCGCATATACCATATCCTCGGGATAACCCATCTCTGATAGTAACTCTGCGGCTTTTAGGGAATGAAGTTCTGGATTATCTTTTGTTTTATCATAATCAATATCATGTAATAGACCAGTTAGCCCCCAAATATCGGCATCTTCACCAAGGTGGTCGGCTAATCCTCTCATTACAGCTTCTACGGATAGCATATGCTTAATCAGGTTCTTGTTCTCAACATGTTTCCTTAATTCACTATAAGCTTGTTCTCTAGTATGCATGGTTGTCTACCTCCTGCGTGATAAAGTGTTTTATCTTTTGTGCAAGTTCATTCCTTGCTAGACTTAACGGGAGGTAATGGTCCTCGTTCTCCCAATAGATTACTTCCTTACACTGACATCCGAGTTTTTCCTCAATAAATCCTCCACTACTAGGATGTATGGTCTGGTCTTCGAGACATTGGATTATCAGTGCGGGACATTTTATCTTAGAAAGTTCAGTCTGCACGCTCGTGATTGCTTTATTAAGAGATACAAAACATTTTACTGGGACTTTGAGATAAGAGAAATGTGGGAGTCCTTCTTTGGTAATCTTTATCTCGCTACTTTTATGAGGTTTGTCTAAATACTCTTGTTTGTCCAGTAGGTAATAAGCTTGATGAAATTCCGGATCACGATAGTGAATCGGTGCATTAATTGATACCAATCCATCTATCTTGTGTTGAGCGGCCAAGGCTAAAACGATTAGTCCCCCCATAGAGTGTCCGACAGCTATAATCCGTTTACATGTTTTCATCATCTGTACCAGAGCATTATCTGCCTCCCCGAGCCAGTCTTTCCAGGTAGTATCTCGCATTTCTTCAGGCGTTCTTCCATGCCCAGCAAGAAGCGGAGCACTGACAGTATAGCCCCAATCTCTGAACCTCTCTCCTAAAGGTTTCATGTCTATAGGAGAAGCGGTAAATCCATGGATTAGAAGAATACCAGTCTCGTTCCCTGGAAAGTAAAATGGTTCAACAAGGTCTTCTTTGGTGTACATATATATCACTTCCAAAATTATTAAAACATAACCGTTATGTAAAATGCAACATTATAGGTATATAAAGGCAAAGGCACCTCTCGCGAAGTGCCTTATTATAAGCCCTTTGTACTTTATCCTTTAATCCTTATGCTCTTCAACAGGACTCTTTAGAACTGTTTAGCGTAAGAAAGGAGCAATAATTAGGGCGATCGTACCCATAACCTTAATCAAAGCATTCAACGATGGACCTGCTGTATCTTTGAAAGGATCACCCACTGTGTCGCCGATTACTGCAGCAGCGTGAGCATCGGTACCTTTACCGCCATGATGTCCTTCTTCAATATACTTCTTAGCATTGTCCCAAGCACCGCCTGCGTTAGACATGTATACTGCCATCAGGAAGCCTGAGAATGTTCCACCTGCTAGCATTCCGCCCATAGCACTCTTGCCAAGGATGAAGCCTACTAGGAGAGGGGTACAAACTGCAAGCATACCAGGGATAATCATATATCTTAGTGCAGCCTTAGTAGAAATATCTACACAAGCCTCATAGTCCGGTTTACCAGTTCCATCCATAATTCCAGGAATCTCTCTGAACTGGCGACGCACTTCTTCAATCATTTCAAATGCTGCCTTACCAACTGCTTCCATAGCATACGCTGAGAAGAGGAAAGGTAGCGCGGCTCCAATGAAGAGACCAACGATAGTGGTAGGAACAAGGATATCGATAGTTTCAAGGTGAGCCAATTCTGCGAATGCTACGAATAGAGCTAATGCTGTCAAAGCTGCTGATCCGATAGCGAAACCTTTGGCTACTGCTGCTGTGGTATTCCCTACAGCGTCTAGTTTATCGGTAGTTTTGCGAACTTCAGGCTCAAGTCCAGCCATCTCAGCGATCCCACCTGCATTATCTGCTACAGGACCGAAGGAGTCGATGGCTACAACCATACCAGAAGTTGTGAGCATAGCCATGGCTGCCATAGCAATACCATATACTCCTGCAGCTTCAAAAGATATTAGGGTAGCGGCACAGATGGTAAGAACAGGCAACGCTGTGCTCTTCATGCCCACTGCCAAACCCGATATCAAGTTGGTGGCAGCTCCAGTTAAGGAAGCCCTAGCAATATCTTGCGTAGGTTTTTTACCATTAGAAGTGAAGTACTCGGTAATCAGACCTATTACGATATTTACTGTCAAACCACAAAGGATGGCTACGAATACTCTGTTAGGAGTGATCTCCAGCCCACCGGATGTAATATGTGAAGCTGGAAGAACGAGTTGAAGAATGAAATATGAGAAGATGGCTGTGAGAAAGTTTGTGCCCCACAGGCCTTTATTAAGCGCTGTTTGAGGATTAGCATCTTCCCCAGTTCTTACTAAGAAACTTGCTAAAATTGCACTTACAATACCAACGGCACCAATCAGGATAAACAGAAGTTCTCCTACTCCATGTCCTCCGAAAACGGAGTATCCAATCAGCATACCGGCGATAGCGGTAGCTGCATAGGATTCGAAGAGATCGGCTCCCATTCCTGCTGTATCACCAACGTTGTCACCAACATTATCTGCAATAACTGCAGGGTTACGAGGATCGTCCTCAGGAATTCCTGCTTCAACCTTACCTACTAAGTCTGCTCCGACATCCGCTGCTTTAGTAAAAATTCCTCCACCAACACGGGCGAAGAGGGCGATGGCACTAGCACCGAAAGCAAAGGCGTTGATAGTCTCGGCATCTCCGAAGATAAAGAATAGTCCGGCAACACCCAATAGTCCTAAACCAGCAACTGATAGTCCCATTACTGCTCCGGCACGGAAAGATACTCCAAGTGCCTTGTTGAGACTGGTACGTGCTGCTTCAGTTGTTCGAGCATTTGCTCTGGTAGTGATGCTCATCCCAACATAACCTGCAAAACCTGAAGAAACGGCACCTACTAAAAAGGAGATTGCAGACCCTGAACCCTTAGCTATAAAAAGAACAATAAAAACTACAGCGGCAAAAGGTATGAGTGTTCTATATTGACGGTTAAGATAAGCCATAGCCCCAACCTGAATAGCTTTGGATATCTCGACCATCTTTGCATTTCCTGGGCTTTCTTTAAGTACGCTTTTCGCAAAATATACAGCAACCAGTAATGACAAAACTGCGGCTGCTATCCCCCACAGGGGAATTGATGTGTAGTCCATTTTTCTATTACCACCTATATTGCCACGGATGGCATAATGCCGCGGTGCCATGGATGGCATGGAGCGGCAATTTACAACTAAACTAATAATATGACTACGCTGCCTGGTGTGTTGAATAATAACACAGAAAACAACCCCGCCATTTTTCAGAACGGGGGGGCATGGCATTTATAAAGTTATTTTGTGAAAATAGTCAAGCCAAGTGAACTTAGAAGAAAAAGGACGGCGAATACTATGCTCAGTTTGGAGAACATTCCTTCCATCCCTTTACCTGTCTTGCCAAAGAATTGTTCCCCACCCCCTGTGATAGAACCCGAAAGGCCGGCGCTTTTCCCTGGTTGCATAAGAACTGAAGCGATTACTCCGATAGAACTAATAATAAGAACTACGATAATGAAGATTGTCATATTTTCACCTCCCTCAAGACTTAGACTACTGATATTTAAGATGGCAGACCTATCCTAGGCCTGTGAAACATTCATCTTTTACTACATTATGGTCAGCATGACTATTTTAGCATAGCACTTTATTTGACGCAACATTTATAACAAAAGCCAGAATATTTCCAAACTATTAAGGGATACCTTTATGGTATCCCTTAATAGAAATTATTGATGGTTTCTTATATATAATAGTATTCTGAATTATTTGTTCAGAGCCATCCGGCCTTTATAGATAGCGGTTAGCCCTAACTCCTCTTCTATTCTAAGCAATTCGTTGTATTTAACTAGTCTATCCGTACGGGCTGGGGCTCCTGTTTTTACTTGGCCTGAATTTACAGCTACAGCTACATGAGCCAAGGAAGCATCCTCTGTCTCTCCAGAGCGATGAGATATCACTGTAGTGTAACCAGCTCTCTTCGCAATCTCAATGGTGTCTAATGTTTCTGTAAGTGTTCCAATCTGATTGAGTTTTACAAGAATTGAATTCGCACAGTTTTCCTTAATACCACGAGTTAATCTTGTAGGATTGGTAACAAAGACATCATCCCCAACCAATTGAATTTTGTCGCCTAGACGCTGATTTAACTTAGTCCAACCTTCCCAGTCATCTTCAGATAATCCGTCTTCTATGGAAAGGATTGGGAACCTATTACAGAGATCAGCATAGTATTCTATCATCTCATCAACTGTTTTGGTTAATCCTTCGCCCTCCATTACATAGACTCCGTCTTTATACATTTCAGTAGCAGCTGCATCTATAGCCAGCACTACTTGCTCCCCAGGTTTATAACCAGCCCTCTTGATGGCATCAACGATTACTGTAAGAGCATCAGCGTTAGATGCTAGGTTAGGAGCGAAGCCACCTTCATCTCCGATAGCTGTAACCAAACCTTTTTCTTTAAGAACACTTTTTAAACTATGATAAATCTCTGTACCCATCCTTAGCGCTTCCGTAAAGGTAGCTGCACCAATCGGCATAACCATAAATTCTTGTATATCTACGTTATTATCTGCATGCTTGCCACCATTGAGGATATTCATCATTGGTACAGGTAGTTCCTTGGCGTTGACTCCTCCAATATATTGATATAGAGGCAATCCAATGGACTGGGAAGCAGCTTTGGCTACGGCCAAAGATACCCCAAGAGTTGCATTAGCGCCTAACTTGCTCTTGGTTGGTGTACCATCAAGCTCTATTAGCGCTCTATCAATCCCAGGTTGATCAAAAACATTCATGCCTTCGATTTCGGGAGCAATGATGTCATTAACATTGGCAACTGCTTGAAGAACCCCTTTGCCATTATAACGGGCTTTGTCCCCGTCACGAAGCTCTACCGCCTCGAAGGCTCCTGTGGAGGCCCCAGAAGGTACTGATGCCCTACCCAAAGTTCCATCTTCTAATACTACATCCACTTCAACTGTCGGGAAACCTCTTGAATCTAAGATTTCTCTAGCTATAACTTGGTCTATAAAGCTCATAAAAATCACTCCTTAGTTTTTAATTGTTTTAATATTTAAGTAAGGTTATTAAATATTTATCTATTTTGAAGATATTAATGATTTACCGGTCATCTCTTCAGGGACTTCTAAGTTTAATAAACCTAAAATTGTAGGAGCTATATCCCTGAGAGAACTACTCCCTTGAAGGCTTCTGCCTTTATAATAATCATCCACCAGAATGAATGGTACCATATTACAAGAATGAGCTGTAATCGGTGAATTTGTTTCTACATCAAGCATGTTTTCTGCATTACCATGATCCGATGTTATAAGCAGTGTTCCAGCTCTCTCCTGAATCTCTTTAGCTATCCTGCCGACACATTCATCCACTACCTCCAAAGCCTTAATTGCTGCTTTAAAATCGCCTGTATGGCCTACCATATCAGCGTTAGCCAAGTTCAAGATTATGACGTCATACTTTTCTTCTTTTATTTTGGCTAGTAGAGCATCTGTGACTTCGTAAGCACTCATCTCAGGTTTCAAATTATAGGTAGGAACGTCGGGCGATGAAATAAGGAGGCGATCTTCCCCTTCGTTTGCTTCTTCAATACCTCCGTTGAAAAAGAAGGTTACATGAGCATATTTCTCTGTCTCGGCGATACGTAGCTGCTTTAGTCCGTTATCAGTTAGTACTTCTCCCAAAGTGTTTTCTAAGTTTTGAGGTGGAAAAGCTACCGGGCAATCGATAGTCGAATCATACTCAGTTAGACAAACAAAATGGACATGGGGCCTATCCGGCCGTAAGAAAGCATCGAATTTCTCATCAACAAAGGCTCTGGTTATCTCTCTACCCCTATCAGCTCTAAAGTTAAAAAAGATAACACTATCTCCTTCATTGATCGTTGCTATAGGTTGACCACTTTCGTTAACTATTGCTGTAGGTTGAACAAATTCATCTACTATCTTGGTATCATAAGATTGCTGAATTGCTGCCATGGGACACGCTTCCATATGAGCATCCCCATAAACATATGCGCGATAAGCTTTTTCTACTCTTTCCCAGCGGTTATCCCTATCCATAGCATAGTAACGTCCACTAATGGTAGCAATTTTACCTTTACCCAATTCGGAAAGTTTATTCTCTAATTGTGTAATATAGCCTTTAGCACTTTGAGGAAGAACATCTCTGCCATCGAGTATAGGATGTACGTAGATATGATCCACTCCCTGTTGTACGGCCATATCCAATATAGCAAATAAATGCTTAATATGAGAATGTACCCCACCATCGGAAAGCAAACCCATAAGATGTAGAGATTTGCCTGTTCCTTTTAAACGTTTCATTGCTTTCAATAAAACTTCATTCTTATAAATCTCACCATCTTCTATTGCTTTGTGAATTCTAGTAAGTTCTTGATAGACTATTCTACCTGCGCCAATATTTAAGTGGCCTACTTCAGAGTTACCCATTTGGCCTTCTGGTAACCCCACTTCAGTTCCACAAGCTTTAAGAAGGGTCTTTGGATATTCATCTAATAAATAAGCTAAATTAGACATTTTAGCAGCTGTAACTGCGTTTCCCTTATTATCTTGATTATAACCCCAACCATCTAAAATCATTAGTACAAGTGGTTTGCCCTTTTTCGACATAGAAATTCTCACCTCGCGTTATGAATCAATTCAGCGAATCCTTGAGGATCAAGGCTTGCTCCGCCTACTAGGGCACCATCTATATCTGGTTGGGCCATTATTTCAGCGATATTGGACGACTTGACACTTCCACCATATAATATTCTAATTTCTTGAGCAACAGTTCCCGAGATACCTGCAATAGTAGTTCTTATCCCCGCACAAATTTCTTGAGCATCCTGAGAAGATGCTGTCTTACCTGTGCCTATAGCCCAAATAGGCTCATAAGCTACTACTACTTTACGCAACTCCGTCGGAGTAAGGTCCATTAAGTTTTTTTCAACCTGACCTCGAACAAAGCCTATCGCCTTACCCCCTTCTCTCATAGAGAGGTTCTCTCCGACACAGAGTATCGGGACAAGTCCTTTATCTAAGGCCATTTTAACTTTTTTGGCTATAATTTCATCATTTTCTTTCATGTGTTCCCTGCGTTCAGAATGACCTATTATTACATAAGTACAAGCCATATCTAATAACATCATTGGAGATATCTCTCCTGTATAGGCTCCTGCTTCTTCATGGTACATGTTCTGAGCACCGATATGAATTATGCTCTCCTCGAGCTCTTCTTTAAGGATATGGAGAGCTGTAAAAGGAGCACAGACTACCATATCGAGGTCGGTTACATCTTCAACTTTTTCTTGAATACTGAGTGCAAAATCTCTAGCTTCCTGACTGGTCTTATACATCTTCCAGTTGCCCGCTATTATAGGTCGTCGATTTGCCAATTGAAAAACCTCCTTATTTTATTATTTATCTTGTAGAGCTGCGACACCGGGAAGAATTTTACCCTCCAGGAACTCTAAGGATGCGCCTCCACCTGTGGAAATATGAGTAAGGCTTTCAACTACCCCCATTTTCTCTACAGCTGCGACAGAGTCTCCCCCACCAACAATTGTTGTTCCCTGACATTCAGCCATAGCCTTAGCAATCCTTTCAGTTCCTTTGGCAAAGGCATCTATTTCAAATACCCCCATTGGGCCGTTCCAAATTACTGTTTCGGCTGAGTTGATAGCTTGAGCAAAATGTTCAGCACTTTCAGGACCGATATCAAGAGCAAGATCATCGGCTTCTATCTTCGAAACCTTTATCACCCTGGAAGCTGCATTAGCCGAGAATTCTTTGGCTACAACTACATCGGATGGAAGCATAAGCTTGACTCCGCCTTTTTCAGCCTTGAGGAGAAGTTCTTTAGCAAGCTCTACCTTTTCTGCTTCCACCAAAGATTTCCCTACCTGTATATCTTGTGCCTTAAGGAAAGTATTAGCCATCCCTCCACCAATAATAAGTATATCTACCTTGTTTAAGAGGTTTTCAATTACTTGAATCTTATCACTAACCTTTGCTCCACCGATAATGGCTACGAAGGGTCTAGCAGGGTTAGCAAGGGCTTTCCCCATGATATCAACTTCTTTTTTCATTAGAAACCCTGCATAAGCGGGTATGTATTTAGCAATGCCTTCGGTCGAAGCATGCGCTCTATGGGCGGTTCCAAAAGCATCATTAACGTATATTTCTGCTAACTCGGCCATCTCTTTAGCAAACTCTGGATTATTTTTTTCTTCTTCTTCATAGAATCGTACATTCTCTAAGAGAATTATTTGACCATTAGCCATTTTATTTATTTGAGTTTTAAGCTCTGGACCGATACAGTCTTGAGCCATCATAACTTCTTTATTAAGTAACTCTCCCAATCTCTTAGCAATAGGTGCAAGTGAGAACTTAGGATTGGCTTTACCTTTGGGTCTTCCTAAATGGGAAGCAAGAATGACTTTAGCGCCACCTTTAACTAAATGGGTTATGGTTGGTAATGCTGCTCTAATCCGAGTATCATCTGTGATATTCTGATTGTCATCCATTGGGACGTTGAAATCTACTCTAACAAAGATTCGTTTTCCTAGCACTGGAACTTCATCAATACCAATCTTATTCATGAATACTTTCCCCCTTTTCCTTTAATGGAATTATTGAAATATCAACTTTATGTTTATGGAGCAAATACGCATTTAGGTATAGTTTTCCTGCTCTACCTATTTCTATTCCGCTATTTTTCTTAAGACTTTTTCTAAAATATAAATAAGAATATTTTGTTCATTCGAACATATTTATTCCCTATATGCTCCAATAATAGCACATATGTGTTCATTTGAACATAACTTTTAAAAATTTTTTCTCATTTAAGACAGTAAAAATGCAGGATACTGACCTTCGCCAGTTTCCTGCAAAAAAAGAGTTATATTTTCTTACTATAGAATTATTTTGTTTTATTTATAAGTTTCGGCCAATATCTGAACTGGGTGAACGACCTTAGCCTGTGAACCAGCTTTCTTTAAGCCATAACTGAGCTGCATTGTACAGGTTGGGCATGAAGTAGCCAAGTAATCAGGGTCTACTTTCTGCGCATTTTCTATCTTTTTGTCCAAAACCTTCATGGAGAGATCATGGTGCATGACGGCGAAACTGCCGGCTGAGCCACAGCAACGGTCTGCATCTTTCATCTCCACGAATTCTACTCCAGGGGTGTTCTTCAGCACTTCCCGAGGCTCTTTGAAAATGTTCTGTGCGCGTTTTAAATGGCAAGGGTCATGGTAGGTAACCTTGACTTTCTGCTCTTTAGTTCCAGGTTTGATACCTGTCTTGGTTACCAAGAAATCGCTTATATCCCAAGTCTTATCTGCCAGCTGTTTAGCCTGTTCATATTCTTTGCTTCCCTCATCAAAGATGTGGAGATAAGTTTCTTTGAAGGTGGAAGAACACGATGCACAGTCACTTATAACTGCATCATAATCCTCTTTTAGCAGGATATCCATGTTCTGTTTAGCCATTTCTTTAGCTGTATCAACTTCTCCATATGCCATATGAGGCATACCGCAACATTTAACCCCTTCTACCGTTATCACTTCACAACCGTTTTGGCTTAAAACCTCTACTCCTGCTACGGGAACATCAGGATAGATATGGTTGGTGGCACAGCCAAGAAAATATGCTACCTTGAACTTTTTCTCCCCTTTGGCAGGAGTGACCACAGGTATCCTTGAGCGGGCAGGTTTCTTAGTGACATCAGGCATGATTTTGGTAACGGCGTTAAGCTTATCCGGTAATAACTCAAAGAGTTTAGATTTGGTCAATACATTGTGCATTCCTGTTTTCTGATAAAGGCTAGCCATAGACATGCAGCTGTGCAAGAGTGCAGGACGTGTTAAGAATCCTTTAAGCAATGCTTTTTTGATAACGCTTTGGTCCATAGATTGATTGAGAGAATCTCTGGCAGCCAAGATGATTTCGTCACTTATTACTCCCGATGGACAGTTTACAGTGCAGGTCTTGCACAGTAAGCAAGTATATACAATATCGGCCAGCTCTTGGCTGGGTTTGATCTTTCCGTCATGAAGGCGTTTGATTAAAGCTAGTCTGCCTCTTGGGGAACCAGGTTCTCCTTTTAGTTCGACAAACAAAGGACAGTGAGCTCGGCACGTTCCACATTTGACACATTTTTTAAGTTCTTCCGTGAAGTCCATTTTATAGGTGGATTGCATTTTTACTCCCTCCCCAGCTTCCAAATCTTGCCCGGATTCATTATCCCTTTAGGGTCTATGGCTTGCTTGATCGCCCACATTACATCCAATGCTTTACCATGTTCTTCTTCCATATAAGAGGTTCGAGCGAATCCTACTCCATGCTCTCCAGTTGTTGAACCACCGAGTTCTAAAGCTAGGCGATGGATTTCTTCTGCTACTTTGTGGGTTCTCTGCACTTCATCCGGGATAAGAGGATCCATGATAGGGGCAGTATGCATGTTGCCGTCGCCTATGTGACCATAGATGACTACAGGAATATCATATTTTTTACTAATATTTTTAATTGTTCTTAATGCTTCGGGTACTTTGGAGATGGGGAAACATACGTCTTCGCCAGCAAAGATTCTGGTTTTACCTGGTACGGTTCTGGCTGAGGCTGCTCCGATAACTGCTCTGCCTTGCCATAGTTTAGCCATGCGATCAGCATCGGTGGCCCATTCTACACTGCGAGCACGTTTTTCTGCAATTGCTTTTACCTGTTCTCCTTCACTTTCAACCCCAGCTTTGGTTCCGTTGATTTCAAAGAAGATGGCCGCCTCAACTTCAGGTATATTAAGCTCAGGTTTATACATGTTAGCACAACGGATTCCACCATCATCGAGAATCTCGATACCGGATGGAATGATTCCGGCTTTAAATACATCAAGCACGGTAAGCGCACTGTCTTCAAGTTTATCGAATAAGGCGAGCATTATTCCTCTGGCCTGTGGTTTCGGTAGCACCTTAAGACGGATTTCGGTTATTATTCCCAAAGTGCCTTCGGATCCACAGTATATTCGGGTTAGGTCGAGTCCTGACACACTTTTTAATGCTTTAGATTTCATCCCTCCGGTTTTGATGATATCACCGTTGGGCTGGACTACTTCTAGACCAAGAATATATTGAAAGGTAGCGCCATATTTTACAGCTCTTAAGCCGCTGGCATTATTGGCTACCATTCCTCCAACTGTTGCCATAGCTGAACTGCCAGGATCCGGTGGAAAAAATAAGTTAAACGGTGATAGAGCTTGATTGAGGCTAGCATGGACTATTCCGGGTCTTACTACCGCTTGCATATTGATATCATCTATTTCGACGATCTCATTCCAGCCAGATATATCTAAGACTATTCCACCTTTTATCGCTACGCTTCCCCCTGTCTGGCCACTGCCTGCTCCTCTAGGGGTTACAGGTACTTCGTTATCCCAAGCATATTTCATCAGTTTAGAGACTTCTTCGGTACTTTCCAAACATACTACTACATCTGGGAAGTACTCAGTTTGCTGTGACACAAATGAACTGTCGTAGGTATAGGTGTACCTCTCTAGTTCACTTTTGAGTACCTTCTGTACTCCGAACATCCCTTCCAGATCCTTGATTAGTTGTTCCTTTGCAACCATAATTATACACTCCTTTATAGAAATTTTTAATAACAAGGTAAGTTTTTTAAACTAGGTGCTATACTTAATTAAATATTTTTAGCGATATTACCACTTAAGACGGCCACTATTTTTCCTTCTCTAAGGACTGGAACCGAAACAGTAACTACAGCATCATTTTTGCCGCTAACAGCCGAGAAGTATAGCTCCGTACAGTATTCTTGGCCTTTTAAGGCATGTAAGAACCAAGCCCTATGAGCACGATTATTATAAGAAGTGGAAGTTGTAGCTATTATATCACCTTTATCATCTACGAAATGAATGGTATTTAATATATCATTTATGGCTTGGTCTACAATCTTTTTGCTCGCTTCTCCATCTTTTTTTACTAAAGCTTCTTGCTCAGCCAAATGCTTTAGTTGTTGAAAACCTATGGCAATCCGCTCTTGTAACCTTGAGTTTATACCATCTTTGCCTTCAGCAAACTTCGTAGCCGCTTTTCTTAATTCTTGAGAAATAGAAACAATTCCATGAGATTCCTGAACAATTTTTGCTGCCAGTTCTGCCTGTTCCAAGGCCATCGCAGCACTTGCTTGGGCTTGCGTCATATTTTCTTCGGCAATGGTTGAAATCTCCCTTATAGCATCTTCTACAACATTAGTGTTACGTGTTTGCTGAACAGCAAGATTTTCTATCTCTTCTATATAATCAGACATATCAGTAAATTCATTGACTATGGCACTTAGTTGATGCTTAGATGAATTGACTTTTTGCACATCTCCTTGGATAGTCACAAGGTTTTGTTTTATTAATTTAGCTAATTCTGCCATAGCGTTTAGAATATGGTTTACAATTTTATTAATCTCATCTGCTGAATCCGATGATTGCTCAGCTAATTTTCTAACTTCATCAGCAACAACTGCAAATCCTTTACCATGTTCACCAGCTCGAGCTGCTTCGATAGCTGCATTTAAAGCTAGTAGGTTTGTTTGGGTGGCAATACTACTCACAGTTTCTATGATATTGCTTATCCTGCCTGCCTCCTGTTCAAGTTGCGAAAAACCCTCAAAAGAACGTTCCGTTGAGCCGGCAGATTCTTCAATTCCTTGGTTAATCTCTTCAAAACTCTTTTGCATATCCATCACGATTTTTTTCAAGTCTACTATTTTTCCTGAAGTAGATAACGCCTTTTTTTCCACATCATCAGAAGCTTTGACCAACTGCTCCATTTCTTCCATTATAACAGCTATACTGGTTGTCTGCTTCTCCGCACTATTCGCTATTTCATTAACAGCTTGAGCGACTTCTTGGTTACAATTGTTTAGTTCCTCCATATCATCTTTCAAGTGGAAAGAAGATACGTAAATTTTCTCAGATGAAGTAAGGATTTTGCTCATCATTTCTTTAATGTTTGCAATGAAGCTATTCGTATAATATTTGAGTTCGGCGTAAACTGATTTACTACTATCAGTGGTTAAAGAATCCGTTGAAACGGTATAGTTCCCCTCTGCTATTTCTTTCAATACTTTATTTAAGTCTTCTGTATCCTGACCTTGATATTTTTTTGTTAGCCAAGTATAAGCTATAACAACTATAAGAAATAAAATTCCGGTACTTATTAATTGGCTAGTCGCAGGCGACATAATAGTTGATAAGTATATATAGCCATATAACGGTACCCCCAACCCTATCAGAAGGATGAAAATTAGCTTTACTCTCATCTACAGTTCCCCCTTATTAAATTAAGTAAAAGGTTCTTTATTTTATGTAGAAGATAGGGAATAATGGCTGCTCCATTATTCCCTATCTTTAGTTTAAGGAACTGTGATCTTGCCATTTATTGCTGAAATAGCCACAGTCAGTGGTGATGTCAAATAAATCCTGGCACCTTCGGCACCGATGCGACCTGGATTGTTGCGAATAGTTGTCGTTACTGCCACATCGTCATCATCTAAGACTCCGAAATGTTTCCCTGGACAAGAACCACAACCCGGTGGCATTATAAGTGCTCCTGCTTCCCTTATGATTTTAGATAAGCCCATGGTTTCCATGGAATCCTGTACTTTGCGCGAGGCAGGTGTTACTACGAAAGTCACACTAGGATGTATTTTTTTACCGGTCAGAACTTCAGCTATGACTTGCATATCTTCCAATCTCCCGGCTGAACAACCACCTGCGATAGCTGCGCTGATTTTGGTACCTTCTAATTCCTTTACTTTGTTGATCGAAGTAGGGCTCGGTGGTACAGCAATCAATGGTTCAATCTCTTCTGCCTGAATAATGTAGTCCGGTTTTTCATCTTCACCTTTGGGTAAGACGAAAGCTGTGGCTACTCCACCTTCCGGAAGATAGTTGCAAATACACATCTTTCCAGCCAGAGATAACTCATCCATTAGAGATCCGGTTAGCGCTACAGCTTTACCCTTTATCTCTTCTTGTAATTCCTTAATCAAATGTAATACTATGTCGCGTGGCAAAACGTTTTTAGGAAGTTTCCCTTGAATAGCTATTGTCACTTGTTCAGGAACTATGGTCTTGAATTGACCACTCTCAAGAACTGGAATGATCTTCTCTGAGGTCACTGAGAATGCTATGGCTCCGAAGGCTCCCGCTGTAGCCACATGTCCATCAGCCCCGACAATTATCATGCCAGGCCAGAGAGAATGTTCCTCTGCTACGACCTGATGGATTACGCCTTCCCCATGTTTGTACAGATAACAGCCCATTTCATTGGAGAACTCCGAAAATTCCTTGTGGAATTTTCTGTCCTTAACCGTTGGAGCTGGAAAAGCATGATCCAAAGCAAATATGACTTTTTTACATTTAATTTTCTTATGGCCGCTTTGTTTCCATTGTTCCAGTAGAGCCGGTCCGGTTCCATCGTGTCCCAAAGCCATATCGACATTTAAGTACACTTCCTGTCCTGGGTTTACGTCTCCAGATTTTGAAGCTTTTGCTAATTGTCTGTACAAATATTTCGCCATAACATACCCCTATCTTATATTAGTCCTATTATCCATAGGATATAGACCGTTGCCATTGATGCTATTCCACCTACAAGGGTGACACCACCGTAGGAGATAAGCGCGGATTTAAGTTCCATTCGGGAAAGGGAAGTACATACCCAGAAGTAACTGGAGTTAACGTACTTGATGATTACAGAGCCTGCTGCTCCAGCGAGCATTCCTGCTTCGGGAGATAATCCTAAGCCTACAAGCATAGGAGCGGTAAGTGAAGCAGCTGTGATAACGCCAACAGTGGTTGAACCAGTGATTAGGTTACCAACAATGCCGAGGATAAATGGTAGGAAGATCGAAGGGACTCCAGAAGATGCGACTGCGTTGGCAATGGTGTCAACTGCAGGAGTTCCTTTGAGAATCTGGCTGAGTGATCCACCCAGGCCAGTAACTATGATGATCATAGCGGAAAGACGAAGTGCGTCTTCCACCCATGTTGAGTAAAACTTCTTTTTGGATTCTTCATCTTTGATATTCAGAAGGCATAACGCTACTCCGATAAGCATAGCGACTACTGGCCAGCCAAGATAAGCCATTATACCGTTAACTATATGCTCTGCGGGAAGAAGGTTTTTAAATATACTCTGGGAAGCAATAAGGATAAGGGGCACGAGTATAGGAGCATATGCTCTTGCTGTAGAAGGTAGTTCTCTTCCTGCTTCAACGAAAGATTGGCCGATGAATTCTTTGGATGGAGGAGAAGGAACCTTAGGGCCTACTATTTGAGCATAAGCCCATCCAGCTAAAGAACCAACTAGAGTTGCAATTCCACCGAAAAGAATAATCTTACCGATATCTGCACCCATAACTGCAGCCGCAGCTAAAGGACCAGGAGTAGGAGGAACCATCGCATGCGTAAGCTGCATGGAACCCACCAGACCGGTAGCCATAACGCTCATGTTAGTACCTGCAGCAATTGCTGCACCGTGAACGAGTGGGTTAAGGATTACATAACCTACATCGGAGAAGATAGCAATACCAATGACGAAACCTGCTAAAGTTAAGGCAAGAGGCATTCTCTTCTCTCCGACCCACTTGATCATGGTCATGGTGACTTTTTCGATACCGCCTGTATGTTTCAGTGCTTCAGCTATAATCGATCCCAGGACGATAACGATAGCTATACCTTGTACTGTCTTACCAAAGCCAGTCTCAAAGGCCTTGATGAATTCAGCTAAGTTGACACCAGGTACCAGTCCGAATAAAAGGATAGGAACTAATAAAGCCATAAATACGTGCCATTTTGATTTAGCGATAAGCCAAAACAAAAGGACGATTACGGCAGCAAACGCAACTAGGGTTACGGTTGGGTTTTCTAAAATCAATGTGTCCACCTCTTTCATAGATTATAAATGTTTAAATATATCTTGTTTCCGGTCAACAATAAGTTCATTTTTCTAAATAATTTGAAAATTCTCATAAACTACTTGATTTTTATTTACTTAATAAGTTATAGTATTGTCAGTATTACTTTTGTCAAAGTGCTTTTCAGCCTCTAAAGGGCGGAAAGCCTTTGGCTTTTTTTTGTTTCCCAAAATCCGTCTTTTTTCACCTCCTGTTAAATTATTCACTTTCTTATTGTCACCACCTCCTGGTTTTTATTTGGCGGTGGTCATTTAAGACACAACCGCCAAGTCTTTTAAAGCATTTATGATATTCCCTCCAACATCAGAGGGGTTATCATTAAAGTAACTGTCAAGTTGTTTAAACTCGATTCCTTCTTTATCACCCAAGATGCTCTTATCCACACCTAAGGCAAGTACTGTCCCTTGAGGCTTAATACCTTTTAAGACATTGCCTACAGCGAAAAGGCTGTTATCTAAAACGATAACTATATCGGGGTTTACTTCAGAAGTCGAACGTTCAGTAATCTCTTCATCATCGATTCTGACTACAGCGAAGGTAGGTGCACTTGGTCTAACGGCAGCAAAAGCATTGAAAACCTGAACCCTATGACCTTTTTCCAACGCGTAGTTTCCAATCTTTTTGGCAATCTCAGCAAACGGTTGGCCAAAACGACCATGCAAACGTATTTGCTTCATGCTATTTTCCCACCTTTCCGTAACGGGTGTTAACCTGCTGTTGTAAATCTTCTATTTCTTGGGCAGTTATTTTACTGAAGCGTTTTTGTGGTGTCAAGTATTCTTTGACAGGGATGAGCTTGGGCTCATAGTTGCGTGTTCTTACTCCGTCTTCAACTTCGAAAAGCTCCCATAAACCACTCTCTACAGCTTTACGAGCAAATTCTACGGTTTGATCGGAAGGTATGCCCCATCCTTTAAAACATGGTGCCAATACATGAATATAGGAAAACCCTTTTCTAGAGGATGCTTTTTTAAATTTAGCCATCAGATCAGCCGGGTAAGCGATAGAGGCACAAGCAACATAGCCAATATCATGGGCTTCCATAATTTTAAGCATATTTTTCTTATTGGTTTTCTTACCATTTACGGTGCAGTTAGTCGTTAAAGCTGAATATGGTGTCTGGCTACTTGTCTGCCCACCTGTGTTCATGTACATCTCATTGTCATAACAGACATGGAAGAGGTCTTCATTACGTTCAGCAGCCCCAGTTAGAGATTGAAAGCCTATATCTGCACTTCCAGCATCTCCTCCCCAGGAGACCACGTTAACATCTTTTATCCCTTGCGCTTCTAAGGCAGCTCTTATCCCTGAGGAAATAGCTGGAGCACATTCAAAAAGTGTGTGGTAGAAAGGAATCTTCCAGGTAGTATGGCGGTTGTTGCCCCCAAGGGTAGCCATACAGGATGCCGGTATGGTGATAATCGTTCTTTCACCCAGAACCTTCATGGCTTGCCTACCAGCTATTGCTCCTCCACAGCCTTTACATCCAACGTTACCCTGCCCGAACAGTTCTTCTTTTGGTAGTTGGTCTAAGTTTATTTTGACATTCACTTCTATCCCCCCTTTACATTCCTATCCAAAGTGTACTATTTCTTTGTTCACTTGATTCGGTGCTTTCTACAGCTTGTTTGATTTGTTCTATGCCACTTTTTGCTCCACCTAAGCCGATTATGAAACCATTGATAACCATATCTGAGTTTCCGTAGAAGGCAGCTTTGATGTCTGTCGCTAAGGCTCCGCCCACTCCGAAAACTATGTTCTTATCTAATACTGTGATGAATTTTGCATTTTTGAGTACTGCATATAGTTCTTGGCCCGGAAACGGTCTCCAGGTCTTAAGTTTGACTAAACCTATCTTTTTACCTTGTTGACGCTGGGCATCGACAAATTGTCGAACAGTGCTGACTATAGAGCCCATGGCTACGATAACATGCTCCGCGTCTTCCATCTTATAAGTTTCCAAGTTGCCGATACTATCTCTACCGAATTCTGTATTATAGGCTTGTGTTACTTCAGGTATAAATGTCAGTGCCTTTTCCATCGCTTCATTCTGACGATACTTATAGTCCATATAAAAATCCGGGCTAGTTACGGTATTAACGCCTTGAGGATTTTTCACATCCAAAGCTGCCATTCTCTTTAGAGGAAGGAACTTTGTTACTTTATCAGCAGCAGGAATTTCTACTTCTTCTGAAGTATGGGATTGGATATATCCTTCGTAGTTAACCATTACCGGAGTTCTTAGTTCTTCTGCAATCCTGAATGCTTGGATAGTGCTGTCCAGTACTTCCTGATTATTCTCACAAAACAGTTGAATCCAACCACTTGCTCCCTGGGATACGGCATCTCCTTGCTCAGGGAAACGGCTGTGCGGTGCTGAGATTGCCCTGTTAGCTACTGCCATAACGATAGGCTGTCTTAATCCAGCAGCATGGTAAACCACTTCTGTCATTAGTAATAGACCTTGGGAGTTGGTTACTGTATAGCTACGGGCACCAGCCAGTGAGGCTCCCAATACCGCTGCTAAAGCACTATGGTCAGATTCAGCTCGGATGAATCCACAATTTAATTCTCCGTCATCTATATATTTACTCAACCTTTCCATAGCTGGAAAAGCTGGAGTAATCGGATAATAGGACAGGACTTCTATGTTAGCTAGTTTAGCTCCGAGTGCTGCAGCTTCACTTCCTGTCATCAATACTTTGCTCATTTATTTCCCTCCTTTACCCCAAATACTCCTGAAACTCCTGTGTATTCGGGTACCATTACTATTCCATCGCTTTCCACGGCACAGATTCCACACCCTTTGCAGATATGCAAATCAATTGTTACTGTTTCCTTCTCGATGGAAATGGCTCCATCGGGACAAAACAGGACTACCTCTCTATTAACCTTTTGGGATTCTCTAACTTCCGGGCGATACTCTCTCCAAGAAGCGGCTGCAGATGTCTCTACTGAGCTACCTGGAACTGCTGTTGGAACAATCGGTAATTCTTTTGCCATTTTAACTTCACCTCCTCTACCTAATGATAATGCAATTTTCATGCCAACATTGTGAAAATTGTCAATTTGATATAATAGTGCAAATTGTTTTATTATCTAATGTTCGTAAACACTATAGATTGGTGACTATTCGTGTAAAATAGTAATTAGTTCAGCATTTTATGTACTTCAATCTTTCTAGTTTCATTAAGTCAAGTGTTTCATATATTGAACACTAGTGTTTCATTACATATTCCGTTTCATAATTTTAGCGAAACGCATCTATGCCCTTTAATTCTAAAAAATAAAGCCCTACTCACAAAATTTTTGAAAGCATAAGGGCTCTAAGAGATAAAACGTTCAGTTGTTAATCTTGTAATTTCCTCCAGAGGGTTGTCCTGCTAATACCTAAGCGCCTAGCTGCTTCAGCCTTATTACTCCCACAGTCCAGCAAAACTTTTTGTATAACATGTTTCTCTAGAGAACTGATACGTTTATCAAGAATACCGGTATCAGAATCAGATTCAGAATCTGTATCTGTTCTTACCTTTAACGGTGATTCCGAAGTCATATTAAATTGTAGTACGTCTTCTTCTTCTTCAAGAAGCAATGCATTAGAGACATCCTGAAAGTCAATCTCATTTTTCCACGGCCTCATCCCAAGCCTCTCCATTGCATTACGTAATTCTCTTATATTTCCTGGCCAACTATAGTTTAAGAGTATCTTCTCTGCTTCAGGAGTAAATTCTCCTATGGTTTTTCCTCTTCGAGAACAAAATTCACCTAGAAATCCGTAAGCAATGGTTATTATGTCTCTACCCCTGTCTTTAAGTGGGGGAATCCTTAAAGACAAGACATTAAGTCTGTAATATAAATCTTCACGAAATTCCTGGTTTCCCACCATCTTCTTTAAGTCACGGTGAGTGGCAGCGATTAAACGGACATTGACAGGAACAATACTGCTGTCTCCCAGACGCATTACCTCTCCCTGTTCTATAACTCTCAAAAGTCTGGCTTGGAGCATGGGAGACATTTCCCCTACCTCATCTAAAAATAGGGTGCCTCCGTGAGCCATCTCAAACATTCCTGCTTTTCCACTTTTACGCGCTCCAGTGAAAGCACCTTCTACATAACCAAATAATTCGCTTTCCAGAAGGCTTTCTGGCAAGGCGGCACAGTTTATTGCTACAAAAGGTTCATTTCTTCTTTTGCTTGTATTATGCAGAGCATGAGCAAACATCTCTTTCCCCGAGCCGGTCTGGCCATAGATAAGAATGGTGGAGTCTACACCAGCATACTCCTTCGCTAGATCAACAGCTTTTAAGAGAGAATCACTTTTCCCGACGATATCCAAAAACTGATATTTGGCAACTAAACCTCTCTCCGATAGTTGTCTTCGTACTTTACTTTCCAGTTTTTGAAGTCTATCTATCTCATGGAAAGTTGAGACAACTCCTTCGACACGGTTATCTACCATAATGGGTACTCGATTCGCTACTACTTTAGAGTTGCCAATCTCTAAGATTTCTCCAATCTCAGGTTGTCCTGTTTTGAGAAGCATATGGCAGTGTGCTTTAGGAATCACCTCAGTGATAAAACGTCCGATAGCATTTTCTGCTTTCCAGCCTGATAGTTGTTCAGCAACACGGTTAAAGGCTGTTATCTTTCCCGCTTCATCCAAGGCAATGATTCCATCATAAGTGAAATTAAGAATAGCTTTTAGTTGCTCTGCTTTCTTTTTTTCTTGTTTGCGTACTGTGTTAACTCTTCGGGCTTCAGAAATTGATCTGCGCACAGCGTCATATCCCGAGGTAATAACTACAGATTCCAAACCTTGCTGTCTGGCTTCATCAGCCATAGCTACTTTACCTATGACTACTTCCACCCCATGACCCTTTAGATGTTCGATCCCTTTGTTGATATCATCTAATTCGTTACTGCAGATATAAGTAATTATTTTATCTTCAACTATTTCCTCGAAAGTTTTTACGCCGAAAATAACATCCTCAACATCTACAATCCCTACCCTACCTCCAATCTTTTTGGCCTGGTAGTATGCTCGGGCAATATCATAACCTCCTATGGATACATCCACGACAGGGATTTCTATTCCTGAACTCCTAATCTTGGAGGTGGTGACTCCACGAGTTATAATGACCTGGTATCCTTCCTTTTCAGCGCTCGAAGCTTTTATAACAGCTTCATCCATCCTGGCACTAACTATAGTAACATCATCGGCTTCACATACTTCACGAGCGAATTGAGCTAATTCCGGGTAAGTTGCTAGGAATAAGATATCAGACATATGTTCAACCTCCAATTACCAGTTTCTCTTTGCGGTCCAAAATTGAGGAATGAAAAGAATGAGAATAGTGTATAGCTCAAGGCGTCCCAGCAGCATTAGCCAGCTTAAAACAAACTTTCCAAGATTCGAGATCTCAGCATAAGTTGAGAGGGGGCCTGCAGTTCCAAAGGCAGGACCAACATTACCCAAACAAGCTATAGTAGCACCCATCGCTTCGAAAGGTTCAAGCCCTGTGGCTGCGAGAAGAATAGAACCAAATACAAATATAAAAATGTAAAGGAAAAAGAACCTAGCAACCCTTTGCAAGACAAAAGGTTCTATCACTTTTTCTTGAACTTCGATATTGATTACTAACCGGGGATGAATCGCTTGTTTGATGTTTGCCCATCCCATCTTCACCAGTAGAATCAGTCTAGCAACCTTCAAACCTCCCGTAGTGGAAGCTGCACACCCTCCACTAAACATTAAAAAGAAGATTATCATCTTACCTAGGTTAGGCCATATATCATAATCAGCAATAACAAAGCCTGTTGTGGTTATGATAGCTGTAACCTGGAATAAAGCATGTCGTAAAGCAAGTGTTAATTGATATTCTTGTTGTAGAACAAGGGTTCCAGCCACCACAAGTATAGACGAGAAGATGATAAAAAGATATACCTTCAGTTCAGTATTACGCAGGACATTGATAGTTCCTTTACGCCAAAAATTAATGTAAAGAGTAAAGTTGACTCCTGAGATTATCATGAAAGTAACCATGATAAGTTCTATTGTAAAGCTATCGAAATAGGCAACACTCGTATCCTTAGTAGAAAAACCTCCAGTTGCCATATTTGAAAACGCATGGTTCACCGCATCGAACGGGGTCATCCCCGCAATTATGAGAAGTATTATTTCTATTATTGTGAGGCCTACATAGATACCCCAGAGAGTAAGTGCTGTATCACGTATCCTTGGCATTACTTTCTCGTTAGTGGGTCCAGGCACCTCGGCTTTGAATAGATGGACTGCACCAATTCCAATGTTCGGAAGCAAAACAATGAACAAAACAATGATACCCATGCCACCAAGCCAATGCGTCATACTCCGCCAGAACAGTATACTCCTTGGCAGACTCTCAATATCAGTTAACACAGTTGCTCCCGTGGCTGTCAATCCCGAAGTAATCTCAAATAAAGCATCTATGTAATTGGGAACTACGCCGGATATAAATAAAGGTAAAGATCCTAAGATTACAGTCACTATCCAAGAGGTAGCGACGACTGTCAAGCTTTCTCGAACCCCCATCCGCCCCTCGCTTCCGCCTACAAAATGTAGGAACAACCCGGATAAGATAGAGAATAGCCCCACTATAATAAAGGAGCTAGTCGTCACTTCTTGATAATAGAAAGCCATCACAGCTGGCGCCATCATTACTGCACCGTAAGCTATTAATAATCTACCTAGGATAATTCTAAAAATTCTGCTGGTCATCAGTGTTCTCTACTTCCCTAAGACTTACATTACTAATAATTACCAAGTTATACATAAGCTTAAAAGAATTTTTCAACTTTAGTTACAATTTCCGGAAGGGCGAAAACTACTATCCTATCCCCGTCTTGCAGAATCGTTTCTCCGTTCGGCACAAAGACGTGATCATTGTGTACTACAGCTCCTACTAGACAGCTCCGAGGTAAATTGGCGTTCTTCAGTTTTTTACCAATAATTTTAGATTTAGGCGAAACAATCAATTCTATGGCTTGGGCCTTATCGCCTTCTAATAAGGAAACTGCAACGAATTTTTCCCTTTTGACATAGCTGAGGATAACGCTTGCGGTTATTGTCCTAGGAGATAGTACGACATCTACTCCTACTTTTTCCATTAGAGGAATATACTCTGTTTTCCCTACCCTGACGATAGTCTTCTGAGCCCCAATTTCTTTAGCCAACAGCGCGAGTAGTAAATTAAGTTTATCATCATCAGTTAGACAAATAACCGCGTCTGCTTCCCCGACTCCTTCTTCCAGCAAGAAATCCATATCAGTACCTTCTCCACAGTATACAGTACCTTTTTTTAATGATTTTGCTACCAGATGACAACGCTCCGAATCCTTATCGATAACTTTAACTGACATGCCCTGCTGTTCCAAGATGGTTGCCAGGTTCCTCCCTACTCTCCCCGCCCCAATAATAACAGCTCTCTTCACAGGAGTAAGTGTATCCCTAAATCTATTGGATATTTCTTTGATATCTTCTGGAGTTCCGACGAAAAAGGCATTATCATATGGTTTTAATTGATCATATCCATGAGGAATTATCATTTTCCCCAGTCTGAGGATACCGCCAATTAATACATTAACCCCGAAATCAAGTTCGGTGATAGGCTTATCTACAATACTCGAATCAGGACGAATGCGTACTTCAAGAAGTCTGATTCTCCCATCAGCAAAATCCTCGACATCCATGGCTGCAGGGATATTAAGGATTTTACTTATTTCCACTGCGGTCACATATTCAGGATTAATTGTTATATCTATACCCATGGACGCATGAAACTTAGCTTCTTCCTTACCGATATAATCAATGTTACGAACACGAGCCATGGTCTGACGAATACCAACCTGTTTAGCCACCATACAAACCACCATATTGACTTCATCACTGTCCGTGACAGCAATCATTAGGTCGGCCTTTTTCACATCAGGGTTGGTCAAAACTTTGGGACTCGCCCCATTTCCTTCAATCGTCATGACATCGAGGTTGTTTTGTATAATCTCCCGACGTGTTTCGTCCTCTTCAATGACTATCACATCGTGATCTTCTTCAACCAAATATTTGGCTACACTGAAACCGACCTTCCCTGCACCAACAATAACTACACGCATCTTAGTCCCTCACAATATTAACATTATTCTTGATATTATCTCTTAGGATTAACTTATCATGCTCGATTTAATTCCGTATTTAACGGGTTATAGACAAAACAATATACCAACTACACATTTTTTTCAATCCATTTTTATTTATTGCTTAAATCTTTCATTTTTCCTGTTGCCAGCTTTGGATAACTTTAGCCATGCTGTTTATATGTTCAGCAATAATGTAAAACCAGTTAGCTTGATCAATCAAAGCCTTTTGCCCTTCTGTAAGTTCTGATTGAGACACAGTATTACAGGATGGGATATCGCTTTGTAGTATATTATAATCTTTGATAATCCCTTTGTGATTCTCTAAAACTAGAGCTGCAACGGATGTATCCCATCTGTCCAGACAACGAAGAAGTGCTAAATAGTTCTCGGAAACATTTACATATAGTTCTTCAAGTCCAATCCAGCCGTTTTCGGAAATAGATATGTTTCTATGATTAATCTTAAAGCCCAGTTGAGATAAACTCTCCGAGCTATGAGCGATATTTTTCATTTCTTTAGCAATGAGTTGTAGGTCATGGTTCTCTACGATCTGCTGTCTAGTCATACTTCTACGTGAAAGTGCTTTTAAAAATTCTATGAGTTGTGTATAATGCCAGTCTACTTCTTTTTTCGCTCGTTCGATTTCGGCAACATAGCGACTTTCTCCACTAGACATTACTCTTGGAAGAATCTGAAGCATACTATATAGTATTCTATTGCCCAGCCAACGTATTTCTTGACTTGCTTGGTTAAGGGCTACGGTAGGTAGCTCTAAAGCCGCTTTGGTTATATAGATGGGACTAGGCTCCTGAGTCTTTACTTTACGTTGAGGTATTAGTTTAATCAAGGCTTTGGCTAATAAACTGTTCAGAGGAAGAAAAATAATAACCATAAGGATAGCTGAAAAGAGGTGTGTATTGGCAACTTGACGAGGCAAATCCGCCGCCGACCACTCGATTAGTTTTGCAAAATATGGAAAAAAAGGCAGCAGTAGAATAGCTGCGAATATCCGGTAAACGCTGTTAGCAATTGCGACTCTCTTGGCATCTATCCTTTCTGATCCTAGTGAAGAAATAAGCGTTGTCATAGTTCCTCCGATATGAGCACCCATGACTAACGGGATGATAGATTCGATAGTCAATAACCCCTGACTGGATAGGGAAATAAGAATTGCTAGAAAAGCAGCACTGCTCTGCATCAGAGCCGTTAGGCCAATACTTATCAGGATCCCTAAAATCGGTTGTTGCCCAAATTGAGAAAGAAACATATATACTTCAGGAGAATCCTTCAAAGGGGCGAAGGCTCCTGATAGATAGGCCATCCCGACAAAGATACAGCCAAAACCAATAAAAACTCTACCAATATTTTTGGTCAAGGGTGTCTTAATTATGAGGTATAATATGAACCCTATAAATAATAGAAAAAGTGCAATATCTAAAATAGGGAAGGAGATTAACTGAATCACCACTGAAGTGCCCACAGCAGAGCCAAGTGAGACTCCAAGAGCTTGAACAAGGGTCATTAAGCCAGCGTTTACAAATTCTACCACCATAACCGTAGTGGCTGCGCTACTCTGTAAGGCAACGGTCATAACCATCCCGAATAGAGTTGCTGACCAGCTTTTCTTTGTCAAAGAGGCTAAAATGGTTTTTAATTTATTGGCTGCCAACCTTTGCAACCCATCTGAGGTAGTGCTTACGCCATAAAGGAACAGGCCCAGCCCACCTAAGAAATGCATGGCCATACTTATGGTTATCATCGTATCCGGCCTCCATAATGACAATTACCTGTAGTTCACTTAAATAGCCTTTCCGAATTGGAAAGGCTCACTTAGTTGATTTTCCTCTTCTCAGCGTAGTAGGAGGTATTCCTAGTTCATCTCTATATTTGGCAACAGTACGCCTCGAAATTATAATTCCTGCTTTTTGAAATATATCTGCAAGAACCTTATCAGATAGTGGTTTTTCGGAGTTCTCATGAGCTATATGCTTTTTGATATCTTCCTTTATTTTTTCAGGCGTAACTTCTTTTTCTTGCCCTATACTTCCAGCAAAAAAACACTTAACACTATGCAAACCCCGTGGAGTCTGTACATACTTATTCGCCGATACTCTGCTTACTGTAGATTCATGAATACCTAGTTCTTCCGCTATTTCTTTCATTGTTAACGGTTTAAGTGCAGTAACCCCTTCGTCCAGAAAGTCTTTTTGCCTTTTTACAACGGCCTCCAAGACTTCTTGAATGGTTATCCTTCTTAACTCAATACTTTTGAGAAGGTTAACAGCAGAGGTAACTTTTTTTCTTACATACTTCTTAAGCTCCTCATCTTCATTTTCCAGGAGCACTTTTCTATAAGTATCGTTAATATTAATCTTAGGGATGTCCCGTTCATTAACTAGAACGAGGTATTCATCCCCAACTTTTTTAATAACAGCATCAGGCACAATATATTTAAGAGGATTATTTCCGCTAAAATGGCTTCCTGGCTTAGGGTCGAGTATTCTTAGCAATTCTCCCATTTCTTTTACATCTTTCACAGTAACCTTCAGAGCAGTAGAGATTTTTTTATAATGTCCGGCAGCTAGGTCATCAAGATAATCAAGTAACTCTTGAAGTTTAGGAGGGTGGTCCGGAATAAGGAAGAATTGCAAGACAAGACATTCTTTAAGATCTCTAGCTCCTACTCCTGGAGGGTCCAACTGTTGCACTATGGATAAAGCCTTGTTTATCTCCTTCTCAGAAATCTTTAGACTTTCTGCCAGGTCTTCGATATTTGATGCAAGATAACCGTTATTATCTAAATTACCTATAAGATACTCCGCATTATGGAAAAGCCTATCAGAAATTTTAGAACTATGTTTTACAAACCTCAGTTGTTCCATAAGGTATTCTTGCAAACTGGTATTATCCAGAAATGGACAATCAAATTGGGGTAATTCTGTCTCCACTGGAGTAGACGCTGTCCAATAGTCTTTCTCCTCGTGCAAAAGGCCATCCACTATCTGTTCTAGCTTAGGGTCTTCTTTTTCCTCTTCAACGTTATCTTCTAAATCTTCAGCAGCTTCGAGCAGAGGGTTTTCATTAAGCTCATTATCTACATAGCTTACAAGTTCAAGAATAGAAAGCTGCAGTATTTCAATAGCCTGATACACTTGTGGCGTCATAATAAGTTTATTTTGCTGTTGAAGAAATAGTCCTTGTCTACTGCTCATGCCTTTACTCCCCTTTCTTGTATTCAATATGTCCTACTGTTAATAAATTTATTTTTTTGCTTGAATTTTCTCTGCTATTTCTTCAATTTTGCGCAAGCGATGATTAACACCGCTTTTACCTACTTTTGGATAAAGTATCTCTCCGAGCTCTTTTAGAGAAGAATCTGGAAACTGAAGACGAATCTTGGCGATTGCTTGTAAGTTCTCTGGAAGAGATTTAATCCCTATTGTCTGCTCAATAAGACGGATGTTCTCCAATTGTCTTACTGCTGCATCTACTGTCTTGGATAAATTAGCAGTCTCACAGTTGACAATTCTATTAACTTGATTGCGCATACCCTTTAAAATCCGAATGTTTTCGAACTCCAATACAGCCGTGTGTGCTCCTATCAAAGCAAGAAATTCGAAAATATGGTTACTCTCTTTTATATAGACTACGTGAAATCTTTTACGGGTGCTTACTTTAGCATTAAGTTTAAAGATATTTAGTAAAGCGCTTATATCGTTAGCGAGAACCTCATCATTGGTAATGATTTCTAAATGGTAATTTCCTTCAGGATTACTTATTGAACCACCTGCTAGGAACGCACCTCTCAAATAAGCTTTCTGGTCACAGCGTGTTTTTACCAAGTTTCTATCTATCCCTGGTTGTATCTCACCCTCTTGGTTAACAAGACCAATCTTCTGTAGATCCTCTATTCCATGGGGGTATATTTTCACCAAATAAGAGTTATTTTTTTTCAAGCGTAGCTTACGCCTCACTACAATATCTACTGGCAGTCCAAGCAAATCTTTTGCTAAGTTAAAGATTTTGCGAGCTACAGCAGCATTTTCTGTAGTCACATTCAGGGAATACTTTTGATTACTGCTAATCTGCAAAGTCCCATGCATCCGGATTAAGGAAGCAATCTCCGCAATGTCACAGCATCTCTTTTTGCCCTGCAACCTAGCGAGTTCCTCTTTAGTGATTGTGCTAAAAGACATCCATCTCAACTCCGCTATTAAAAAGTAACGTTTTAGCTAGTATACTACCAAAACTCAGATAAAATCTAGAGTGTATTAATTTTTCGGTTTAATAAATAGGAATCTACCATGGCAATACGTTCCTTTACTGGCTTCAGGCGAAACTGAAGTCTCAAGAGTTCTTTGGCTAGTCTTTCAGGATTATGCCGAACAACTTCTCCCCCTGTATAAAAGCTACTTTCATAATATTGTACGCCGAGGTTTTCAACAGATTTAGAGTCTCCAGTTACGGCCTCTGCACCTTCCC
Organism: Gracilibacter sp.; assembly: GCA_024637055.1. Classification (GTDB taxonomy): domain Bacteria; phylum Bacillota; class Desulfitobacteriia; order Desulfitobacteriales; family Syntrophobotulaceae; genus Gracilibacter. Next base: position 29,474 of record JAGXFZ010000029.1, read on the forward strand.
TCTGATAGCGTTCTCTAACTTCTGGCGGGATATCCTCTTTGGCAGCTAATACTGCATCTACTAACCCTATGCCCCCATGCTCAATAATTACCTCAAGATGCTCAGTTACGGTAAAGTTATCTGTCTCTCCTCGTTCTGTCATGATATTGCATACATAAACACACGGGGCTTTCACTGAAGCTATCTTATCCTTTAATCCGCCTATCAAAAGGTTTGGCAATACACTGGTATACAGACTGCCTGGTCCCAGAACTACTAGGTCAGCTTCCTCCACAGCTTTAAGAGCCTCAGGCAGTGGTTTACAATTCTGTGGGGTGACTTTCAATTGCTTAATCTTGCCAGGAGTAGACCTGATGGCTGTTTCTCCATTTATTGATCTGCCATCTTCGAAATATGCTTCTAAAGTTATCTGCGAAAGGGTTGAGGGATATACTTCACCACGTAAAGCGAATACTTTACCCACCTGTTCAATACCCTTCTGAAAGTCTCCAAACCTTCCAGCCATTCCAGCCAGAAAAAGATTTCCCATACTATGCCCGGCAAAGGCGCCACTATCAAAACGATAAGAAAAAAGGTCTTCCATTATCTCTTCTTTTTCAGCGAGCGCAACTAGGCAACTGCGGACATCTCCGGGTGGTAGGATTCCAAGTTCCCGGCGAAGCCGTCCAGAACTACCTCCATCATCGGCCACTGTAACGATTGCTGTCAGATTGCTGGTATATTCCTTAAGACCTTTTAAAAGTACCGAGAGACCAGTTCCTCCGCCTACCACTACTATTTTGGGCCCTCTTTTCAGCCGAGAACGAGAGAACATTACGTCAACGATCTTTTCTTCATTACCTGGTAGTAAGGTAACTATTATCGACTTAAGCATTCTTTTAAATCCAATATAAATAAGTGTTAAGCCTGCGAGACATATTATTATTCCAGCAGGGACGACTGAAGCTGCTTGTTTGCCGGTAAGCTGGTAAATTAGATCTCTAAAATAGCTTTCTAGAAATCCCAGCATCTCTCCGAAGCTCATGACTGCAAAGCCCCAAGATACGAGAAATATTCCAAACACAGCTAACATAAAGTATCTCTTGATACCCATATTCGGATAGAGCCATTTCAGATTTTCAAAGTGTGTTTTGGATTTATTTTTCATATTTTAGACTCCATCATTTATATCGCGGTGATTGACTATGCAAGAAAAACTTTTCTCCCTCAAGAACTCGGCTGTTCTCTCAGCTATGGCAACGGAGCGATGTTGGCCACCTGTACAACCAATACTGATAGCTAAGTGGCTTTTACCTTCTTGCAAATAATGTGGCAGAACGAATTCTAACATGTGTAAAAACCTTTTCATGAATTCATCAGCTATACTATTATTCAGAACATAGTCCCTTACTGTATTATCTTTACCACAAAGGGGCCTGAGTTCTTCTACATAATGGGGGTTAGGCAAAAAGCGGACATCCATAATAAGGTCAGTATCCAAAGGAATACCGTATTTAAACCCAAACGATATGATAGAGACTGACATTCTAGAAGGATCGTGCTCCTTACCAAAAAATTCTCTTATTTTTTCCCGCATCTGGGTAGTAGTTAAATCAGAGCTGTCAATAATCTTATGAGCTTTCCCTCTTAATTCCGTAAGGATTTCCCTTTCCAAGCAAATTCCTTCCAGAATATTACCCTGAGGGGATACTGGATGCCTTCTTCTTGATTCTTTATAGCGGTTTACCAGGACATCGTCTGAAGCTTCTAAGAAAAGGATTTCGTAGTTAAATCCATCTTTTAGTAAGTCTGATAAAGCCTGATTGAGAGAAGAGAAGAATTCGCCACCTCTAAGGTCGCAGACAACTGCAACTTTAGTAATTTTCCCTTGAGACTTTAAGCAAAGCTCTGCAAACTTTTTAAGCAAGCTTGGAGGAAGGTTATCCACACAGAAGAAACCCATATCCTCTAGTCCTTGTAGTGCTTGGGTTTTTCCTGCTCCTGAGAGCCCGGTTATTATAATCAAGTTAATTTTACTTCTAATCACAATTCTTCACCTCTCTTTTAATGCTCGCTGTTATAACCATAGTCATCTCATTCTAACAATTTAAGAGCTGATTGTTGTGCTTTTTTCAATTCACTCTCGGCATCCGCTCCTGCAAGAATAGTGCGCCAAGTTGAATCTTGAATGCCTATAAACTGCCATTCTATCAAATCTCCAGTAGGTGTCCAGGAATTAGTGATAGTCTTGGCAGCCTCTATCCTAAAAGTATTCTGTGGTGCTTCATAATACTCCTTACTGACAGGAATTCTAGTTCCAGCTTTAGAAATAGCCGTTTGGGTCTCTATCTTCAATAATTCTTCCTGCACGGTCAGAACCGCACCTTCCCTAGCTGAATTAATTTCTAAAGAAGAGTTTGCTATACCTATCGTCTTATCCAAGAGGGCTTTTCCGTTTTTTCCTAAAACATTTTCCAGAGATACACAATCCCATGCTACCTGAGATTCTTCTAGGATATGACTTTGACTGGCCCAACTTATAGCATAGTCCACATCACCTTTTATAAGTCTGGACAATGCTTGGTTATCAAATATAAGTAAGCCCTCTTCTCTTAGATCTATTAATCTCTCGATAAAAGACAAATTCGCCGGAGAATCAAGCTGAGGTATTCCTGCCAAGCTAAGATTTCCCCCTTCTGCTTTCCACCAAGGGCTGAGAAGGACAGTATTAGGAGGAGGGATTGCAATTGAAGCTTTTGTTAGCCATATTTCAGCTAAATTAGCAGGAAGACTGTCAACCTTATCTGTTCGGTAATACAAAAGCGGAACATCTGTAAGCCAGGGAGCTGCATACAGTTCACGGTTAAAAGTGAACAATTCTTCAACCGAATCCAATGCTTTAGATTTTTCTGCCAAGACAGGAGAGATGCCTCCTTTTTCATAGAGGGCAGAGAGGAGCGGCCTGCTAGCAATCAAAATATCCGGACCTCGCCCTCCAGCCTGAATCTTCCAAACATAATCCACAAAGTCAACCTCTGGTATTCTTTCTCCTCTTACTTCAAATTCATTATTATCTTCGCTTATACGCTCCAATTGACTAAGTAGTTCCTGTTCTTCACTGCCTTCTAGGGAATACCAGACTGATAGAATTGCTGGAGCATCCCCCCCAGGTTTTCCTTGTTCAGGTCCTTGAGTACAACCTGGTAAACTGCTTATAATTAAGAGAATAATAAAGATAATCCCATATCTTTTTAACATCTACTAATCCCCTTTAAATGATTTCTGTGTGTTCTCCTTACTATTTTAATTTATCCCGCGCTAAGTTACAAATATCTTATATTGGTATTGAATTTTTACTTGATATACTATTATTTTAAAATGTTAAATTATGAACAAAAAAACCATACTTCTTGGATAGAAATATGGAAATTTATACCTGTGAGTCTTCTGCAGGAATATTCTACTCTGGCTAAATCTTTTGCTCTGGATATCTAAAAAATTGAACCCTGTTCCCAGTGTAGTAGAAAAGATACCAGACCTCTTGCTTATTTTCCAAGCACTTCTCATCTATACAATGCTCTGGTACATCAAAGGCAAAACGTTCTACCGCTGTCGCTCTGGCCCATTGTCTTCTGTCCATCAGTTTGGACTCGGGTATAATCTCTTGCCAGATAGCATCTTTCCTTATTAATTCTGCTACCTCCGTCATTTTATCAGGATGGGTATAATTACCTAGAAGAAATTCGGGTATTTGTCCAGGTCTTGCATTCAGAAAGTAGTCGAATCTCAAAGCTTCTTTCAATGTGTTTAAATTATATTGGTTTGGCATTCTTTCTATAGATAAACTTAAATATTCCCATAAATTGCTGAATAAATCTTTTCTACTCCACTCCCGCCTAAACCAGTCTTGATTAAGCCAGTATTCGGAGAGCGAGTGATAAAATTCGAAAGCGCTCTCATAATTTTCTAAGACATATTCCAAAATATACTGGAACTTAGATGAGTTATAGTACTTCCCTAACACTTCTTCTATCCTTCTTAAGGCAAGAATTTCATCATGGCTCAAAACATCAGTTTTTAATACAGTGTAAGGAGGATCGAGGGAATAGACCAATCCTAGTTCTTTACTTTTCTTCCAGATTTCTGAACCTTTTAACACTTTGAGGAAACCCAGTTGGAGATTGTCTGGCCTAACTTCATAAACTTCATCGAAGGAACGGCTGAATTCACTCCATCCTTCATGTGGCAGGCCTGCTATAAGGTCAAGATGAACCGGGATATTACAGGTATGCTGAAGAAATCGCGCCTTTTCTTTCCAGGACGCAAAACTTTGGGGTCTATTAATCGCTTCCAAGGTTGGCTGATGGGTTGATTGTACTCCTATCTCTAGTTGAATCAGTCCATCAGGATACGCCTTAAGAAACTGTAACCATTCATCATCGAGTAGTTCACCTGCCATCTCACAGTGAGCCCGAAGGTTCTTGGCAGATTCATAAACGCTAAACCTTTCTGTTTCTTCCTTGAATATGGTCAATATCTTAAAAGCATGTTTTTTGTTGGCATTAAATGTTCGATCTACAAACTTAATAGTGCCTGCACCATATTGAAATAGATTTCTAAGAATCAACCTAAATCTCGAAGGTTCAAGAAAACGCACCCCCCGAAAAGTAGAAGAAATACAAAACTTGCAATTGTAAGGACATCCACGGGTAGTTTCTACATAAGCAAGTCTCCCTTCCAAATCTTCTTCCTCGGCATAAGGATTTGGAAGTTTATTTAGTTCCGGAAGAGTAGTCGTACGAGGCCAAACCAACCCGCTAACCTCCCAAGGAAGACTGCCAGAGGATAAAGTGTTAACCAGGGAAGGTAAAGAATACTCCCCCTCTCCCGTAATAACAGCATTCACATGAGGATTACGACTAAGTAGGCTCTCTGCATCGTAAGAGACTTCCGGTCCACCTACCACGATAAATGTCCGAGGAAGTACAAGACGTAAATGCTTGGTCAATGCTAAGACCTGAGTTATATTCCATATATAACAGGAGAAACCGATGATATCCGGTTTCTCTTCATATATCACTGCAGCAATATTATCAAGTTGCTCATTTATAGAGAATTCTCTTGTGTTAATGTTCCAATCTTCTCGCCCTTCATTCTTAAGAGCTTCTCGTAGGTATCTAAGAGCAAGATTGGTATGGACATACCGAGCATTCAATGCAACTAATAAAATTTTCAACGTATTCCCTCTTTTCGGGTATTACAGTGTTCGCTAATCACAGGCTGTATTTTTAAAGATAGTATCATTTTTTTCTTGCACATTAAAGATCTCATTCAATAATTGTTGAACCTCACTGATTTTCTCTCGATTAACGGTATAGTAACACCACTTGCCACGTCTGTCTACGCTAATCAAGCCTGCTGAGATCAGTACTTTAAGATGATGAGAAATGGTAGGTTGGGATAGGTTGAATAGTTCTGTTAATTGACAGGCACAGATTTCATTCTTAGCAATATTTCTTAATATATTTATTCTATTCTCATCGCTTAAGGCTTTAAAAACATCACTTATCTTCACTACCATTCTCCTTTTCGATTCCAAATCAACCTTGCCATCATTAACTCGTTTTTAGGTCAGGGAAATAACCTCTGGTCTTGTTAGCAATACCTACCAAGGCTAACATTACGGGCACCTCAACTAGAACGCCAACTACTGTTGTCAGGGTAGCGCCGGAGTTAAGTCCAAAGAGAGCTATGGCAACAGCTACCGCAAGTTCAAAGAAGTTGCTGGCTCCAATCATCGCAGCAGGGGCAGCGATATTATGAGGAAGTCTCCACGCCTTAGCCCAACCATAAGCTACTGCGAAAATAAGGAATGTTTGGAGAATCAAGGGCACAGCGATTAATACAATATGCAGTGGGTTACTCAAGATTACATCACCTTGGAAAGAGAAGATGATGATGAGGGTGAGCAGAAGCCCAATAATCGTAGTATTGTTAAACTTGGGAATAAATGTTTTCTCAAAATAATCGAGCCCCTTATCCCTAACGATATATCTTCTGGATAAATAACCTGCCACAAAAGGAATCACAACAAATAACAGGACCGAAAGTAGCAAGGTATTATAAGGTACAAAGACATTACTTACTCCCAGAAGGAAAGCTACTATAGGAGTAAACGCGAACAATAAGATTATATCGTTAACTGCAACCTGCACCAAAGTGTAAGCTGGGTCTCCTTTAGTTAAATGACTCCAGACGAATACCATAGCAGTACAAGGTGCTGCTCCTAAAAGTATAGCCCCAGCTAGATACTGTGTTCCCAGATCGTCAGAAATCCAAGGACTAAATACTATTTTCAAGAAGAAATATGATATCAAATACATGGTAAAAGGCTTGATAAGCCAGTTCGTAACCGTAGTTACTGTTAATCCTTTAGGTTTCTTCGTTGCTTGTAAAATAGTACTGAAATCAATTTTTAACATCATGGGATAGATCATTAACCAAATCAATAAGGCTACCGGTATAGACACATTGGCATATTCGAATTGGCTAAGAAACGCGGGAACTTCCGGTAAAAATTGGCCAATCGCCACTCCGATCACAATACATAAAAACACCCAAATACTAAGATATCTTTCAAAAAAGCCCATAAAATACTCCTTCTTTATAGTCTGCAAAATGCTCAATACTTTAAGACATTGTTAGCATATCCAAATTATTTTTTATAATAAATTATAAACACCATATAGATACATGTCAATGTATCTATATGTACTGAAAAAGATAATCTGTGACGTCATTATCACAGACTCTTTTCATTGTCTGTCTACTTTTATCTCGGTTATGAATTTATTTACTCCACCATCCAAAAAAACTAGCAACTTATCAGCTACTAGTTTAGATAATTATTTCCGCAATCAACCCGGGTTTTAAAGCACCGAATCTTAGAAGTATGCCTAATTTAAATCTTTTCTCGCCGCGGTTATCATATAAATTACATTTTCACCCACATTTGTGGTATGGTCCGCTATTCTTTCTAAATAGCGGCTTACAAACATTAAATGGGTTGCCTGTTTAATATTTTTGGGATTCTCTAACATGTACGTTATTAACTCTCTAATAATCTGAGCATGTAGACCATCTACTTCATCGTCTTTAGATGCTAAAGACTCAGCTAATTCCACATCGCCCGTAACATAAGAATCTAAGGATTCCTTCAACATCTCCTGTGTAATTTCTGCCATTCTTGGAATATCAATTAAGGCTTTAATTAATGGTTCATTACCAATACGTAAAATAGTCTTAGCTATATCAACCGCATTATCTCCCATTCTTTCTAAGTCCGCGATAATTTTGAAACCAGCCGCAATCCTTCTTAAATCCTTTGCTATAGGCTGTTGCGTCGCAATAAGCTTTAATATGAATTCTTCAATCTCTAATTCTAGCTCGTTAATTACATTATCTTTCTCGATTACTTTTTGTGCTAGTTCTAAATCTTGCCTAGCTAAAGATTCTACCGCTTCTTTAATCTGTTCTTCTACCAAGTTTCCCATTTTAATAATAGTTTTGTCTAATTGTTCTAAAGCACTCTCGTAATTATTTCTTGTCATTATTTCCCTCCTTTCTTATCCAAAACGACCAGTAATATAATCTTCAGTTCTTTTATCATTAGGCTTTGTAAACATACTTTCGGTTAAGTCGTATTCTATTAGATCTCCATTTAGTAGGAAAGCTGTATAATCCGATATTCTTGCTGCTTGTTGCATATTATGAGTGACTATCACAATGGTATATTCTTTCTTTAATTCTTGGAGCAATTCTTCAATTCTTAGGGTAGATATTGGATCTAACGCAGAAGCAGGCTCATCCATCAATAATATATCAGGTTCCACTGCTAAAGCCCTTGCTATACAAAGCCTCTGCTGCTGTCCGCCAGATAAGCTCATTCCTGAATGATGCAAACGAGTCTTCACTTCATCCCAGAGTGCAGCCATCTTTAAGCTTTTTTCAACAGATTCTGCTACGAATTTTTTATCTGTTATTCCGTTTAATTTTAGGCCTGAAGCGACATTGTTAAATATGGACATCGTAGGAAATGGATTGGGCTTCTGAAAGACCATCCCAATCTTCCTGCGAATATCTACTGGATCTACCTGCGCACTATATATATCTACATCGTTAACTAAAACCTTTCCTGTAACCTTAGCTCCAGGTATTACTTCATGCATTCTATTGAGACAACGAATAAAAGTAGATTTACCACAACCCGAAGGGCCGATGATAGCTGTAACCTTGTTCTTATTTATATCCAAGCTAATTCCATTTAACGCTTTTTCTGTTCCATACCAAGCTTGCACTTTTTCTGTTTTAATAATTTTCGTCATAGTAAATTCCCCACCACCTATTATTTGAATTTCTGTTGTCTCGTTGCTACGCGAGATACTATGCTTATGATTAGAACGAGTAAAATTAATAATAGCGAACCCGACCATGCTTGATTATGCCATTCTTCAAAGGGAGAAATAGCATAATTAAAAATTTGGAGAGGTAAAGCCGCAATAGGTTGATCAATACGTGTACTCCAATAATGATTACCAAAAGCAGTTAATAATAAAGGAGCTGTCTCTCCTGAAATTCTTGCAATTCCTAGCATAATCGTTGTAACGATCCCTCTTATTGCCGTTGGCAAAACTATGCTTACTATCACGCGCCATTTGCGCATACCTAGAGCTAGCCCAGCTTCCCTATAAGAATCTGGCACCATTCTCAACATTCCTTCAGTGCCTCGAATAATAATTGGGATTAACATGATTCCTAACGCGGCTCCTCCAGCAAAAGCGGAAAAGCTTTTCATGGGGATTACTATGACTACATAGGCAAATATCCCCACTACAATTGATGGTATTCCGAGTAGACTATCAGCTACAAATCTAACTACGGAAGGAAATATTCCTATTTGTTGGTATTCTGATAAATATATTGCTGTTAAGACCCCTAACGGGATACCTATTACAGAAGCGATGGTTACAAGAATCAGAGTCCCTACTAATCCGTTACCCATACCTCCTCCCGTCTCTCCAACCGGTGAGGGTAAATTCGTTATAAAGCCAAGGTTTAAACCTTTGATTCCTGATGCGCCAATATGAGTCAAAATACTAATAAGAGGTATCAAGGCTATGACGGCACAAAGCACCATCATCGTCAGCATAATGTAATTAGTCGCTTTCCTTCTAATCATATGCTTGTTATATTGGGCTTGAAGATTATTCATTGTCTGATCCCTCCCCTTGGACCCCGAGCAACAGACCAAATAAAGAAACGAGCTAGTCCGTTTAAGACGAATGTAACCAAAAATAATAAGAGTCCGATTTCAATGATTGCTGATAGATATACATCTTCTGTCGCTTCTGTAAACTCATTGGCGATTACGGCTGCCATAGAATGGGCGGGCGCGAATATTGATGAACTTATTTCTGCTCTATTCCCGATGACCATAGTAACTGCCATTGTTTCACCAATGGCTCTTCCTAAACCTAAAATAATACCACCTAATATTCCAGTTTTAGCATACGGCAATACCGCATATTTAATGGTCTCCCATTTTGTTGCTCCTAAGGCTAATGCACCTTCTCTTTGTAAAATAGGGACTGAACTAATTATATCTTTAGATATGGCAGTAATAATCGGTATTATCATAATGGCCAGAATTAGTCCTGCTGCAAGCATACCAATACCAAGGGGCGGCCCACTGAATAAAGGCATCCACCCTAAGACATCATGAAGTGGCATTTGAATATAGTTGCGAACAAAAGGAACGAAGATAAATATCCCCCATAAACCATAGATTACACTAGGTATAGCTGCTAATAATTCAACTAAGAAACCTATAGGTGTGCTTAACCAACGTGGTGCTATTTCAGTCAAAAAAATAGCAACACCAACACTAATAGGAACAGCTATCAATATTGCAATAAAGGAAGAAACTACTGTACCGAAGATAAATGGCAAAGCACCATACTCGCCTGTAACAGGATTCCAGTCAGTACTTGTTATGAACGAAAAACCAAACTTATCTATAGAAAATGATGATTGCGTATATAACTTTATAATTATTGCAAATAATAAAGCCACAACAGCCGAAGCGGCTAATAAAGTAATTACTTTAAATATGCGGTCAACCCAGGAAGCGCTTAACAAATTAACAACTCCTTCCTCACTTATAGAAAGTACGCATAGGGAACACTCTTACGGAATTCCCTATACGCCTCAATATTGTATGTTTCCAGTTTCGACTTTTTGGTTATTATTGAACAGCTTTTAGATTTTCATCATTAAGCTGGGCAATCTCTTCTGGAATCGGTGCATAGTGGAGATTACTAGCATATTGTTGTCCATCTCGATACATCCACTTTACAAGATCTAACAGCTCATTCTTTAAATTCTCATCTTCGTACTTTTCGTTTACCAATATCCAAGAGAAACCAACGATACCATAGGCATCTTTACCAGCAGGATCAACGATGGATACCCTTGTATCTTTCGGCATATCCGCTATAGCTCCGGCTGCTGCAGAACTTGCTGCTTCTAAGGATGGGGCAGTGAAGTTTCCTTCTTTGTTGCGAAGCTGAGCATAGGCTAAATTATTCGTAGTAGCATATGCCAATTCCACATAACCTATTGATCCTGGGAGCTGTTTAACTTGACCAGCAACACCTTCATTACCTTTACCACCAATACCCACGGGGAAGTTTACGGCTTTACCAGCGCCGACTTCATTTTTCCATTCTGAGCTTACTTTAGATAAATAGTCAGTATAGATAGAAGTTGTTCCGCTTCCATCCGAACGGAATACTGGGGTAATGTCTAAATCAGGTAAGTTAATTTCAGAATTATCGGCAACTAATTTGGGATCATTCCATTTAGTAATTTTACCAAGATAAATTTCAGTTAAAGTCTCCTGAGTTAATTTAACACCAGTGCCAATCCCTTCTAGGTTATATACAATTGCTACGGCTCCAATTGTCATGGGAACGTGAATTACGCCGTTCTGGATTTTGCCCATCTCGTCTTCATTTAGAAAAGCATCACTTGCTCCGAAATCAACAGTCTCTTCAATCATTTGCTTCACACCGCCGCCTGAACCTATGGATTGGTAATTTACCCTTATCTGGGAATGAAGCTTATTGTATTCAGAAAACATTTTTGAATACAGCGGATACGGAAATGTAGCACCAGCACCAGTGATACTTGCTTGTTTTCCGGAAGGATCTGAATTCGGGTCTTGGTTTGTACCACAACCAGTTACAACTAGAGATAGTGCTAGAATAAGAACTAAAGTGATACGACCAGTTTTCTTAAGCATCATGATTCCTCCTAAATAGTATTTCAAATTTTATTTCTCTTTCTGTATTAACTATAACATGTCTATGTAAACCGCCAATTATCACTTTGTTAATTCTATGTAAATAAAAAATACTGACACTATCAGCTAACACAGTGTCTTCCGTCCATATGCTGTGCTTAGCTTTGCCAGTATTAATTAGCTTTATTCTCTTGTCAAATTGTTCTAACTTACTAGCCCTCTCGATTCAGAACTAATTTCTCGATAGCTCTAGCAACCCCATCTTGGTTGTTGGAAGCAGTTATATGCGTTGCTATCTTTTTGATGTTGGGATGAGCGTTTTCCACAGCGACTCCAAGCCCCGCGAAGGTAATCATCTCCGTGTCGTTAATACTATCTCCTATAGCCATAATTTCATGTGGTAGGATGCCATATTGCTCGCTCAGAGCTTTAAGTGCTGTTCCTTTATTGACATCTTTATCAACCATATCAAAAAAATACGGTTTCGACGAGGTAAAATGTAATCTGTCTTTGTATATTTCTCTTAACTCTTCTGCGGTTTGCTTAAGTGCACTTTCTTCTCCTATACAGAGTATCTTTTCTAACCCTTCAGGTTCTTTCTCCAATACTTTCAGGATATCTTTTTCCTCTACTTGTACTCCAGCCATCTTACAATAGAAATCAGAGTATTTATTCGTTTTCTGTGTGAAAACTCTATCCTTAATAAAAATATGAGTATGAACGGCACGCTTTAATAAGTTCTCTACAATATCTGACGCCAGATCTGTAGGTACAACCTTCCTATAAAGCACTTCACCGCTTAAACCCTGTTCTATTAAAGCTCCATGATAAGTAATAATAGGAACATCCAAACCTAGTTCTCTGGCATATTTCCTGGTCGATATAGCCATCCTTCCCGTTGCTAAAGTAACTTTCACTCCATTTTCCACTGCTTGTCGAATAGCGTTAATATTACGGGATGAAATCTTCCATTCATGATTTAATAAGGTATCATCTAGATCAGTAGCTACCAGCTTAATCATATATCCTCACTCCTTAACCTAAATACAAATTCTATTTAAAATACTTTTCTCTAATTATACCATAGGGCTAAGTTGAATCTTTTATAAACCCTTTTACTTTCTCAATTTGATGAGATATATGAAGAAAACTTGGGCATCTTTCTGTCAAGTCTTTATATGTAGATGCAAAAACTGCTTCCAAGTTTCAGCTTGAAAGCAGTTTTAGTTATACGTAATTTATAATCTATATTCTATCAATTGCCAGCATTCTGTGTTCCCCAGCAGCCGCCGCCTCTATTACCGCGGCTCCCGCCGAAATAGCCTTCAGCTCTCTCTCCAAATCCCATTCCTCTTCCACCAATGGTACCGTCACAGTAGGCGATATTCTCTTCCATATTAGCGATGATATCGTCTGCTTGTTCCTGGGTGATTTCGCCTGCTAATACCTTTTCCTGGATAACAGCTTTTCTGTTTTCTAACATCTGAGCTCTGAACTCCTCAGAAACGTCAGCATCCTCAGCCTGCAAGTAAAAATTATTACCTGCTTTTCTTTCTGCATAAGCATCCTCTACGCTAATCCCTTTTATTTCCGCATATATTTCTGCAGGAGATTTGAACGTTGCTCCAATTACACTATTCGCCCCTACTAGGAGAAGTGCTATGGCAATAAATCCTATAAGTATTTTTTTCATTCTTAGTACCTCCTTGTAATAATACTTACTCGTATTATACCAATCAAATATGACAGAATTATGGCAGAAAATATTATAGACTAGATTATTTTTTTTCTAATTCCTTTTGAATTTTTTCTAATTCACCGGCTTTAAGCTTATAACATTGTTCTTCTTCTGGAAACTGCCCTTTCTCAACATCTTCCTTATATCTTCCAAGGGCGTCTAAAATTACAGCGTTTAAATCAAGGTACTTCTTTACAAACTTAGGTGTAAACGCATCAAAAAAGCCTAAAGCATCATGGACGATCAGTAGTTGTCCATGGACATGTGGCCCTGCTCCGATCCCTATAACAGGAATATTCGCTCTTTCGGTTATAATCTCTGCAACTTCAGGAGGTACTGCTTCTAAAAGCAAAAGGCTTATTCCTGCTTCTTCCAAAATCTTTGCATCTTCAATGATTTTCAGGGCTCCAGAGCTATCTCTGCCTTGAGATTTAAATCCACCTAATTGGGCGATGGACTGTGGGGTTAGCCCCAAGTGTCCCATCACTGGTATAGTAGCGTTCACTAAAGCTTTCACGGTCTTAGCCATATTGGCGCCACCTTCAAGCTTAATTGCATCACAACCTGCTTCAGCCATGTAGCGTCCTGCATTACGGATAGCTTCTTCTTTACTAACTTGATAGGACATATAAGGCATATCCCCTACCAGAAAAGCCGTCGGTGCCCCTTTACGAACTGCTTTAGCATGAGTAAGCATTGTTTCCATATCTACATTAAGAGTGGATTCATGGCCCAGTACTGTCATAGCCATTGAATCTCCACAAAGAATTATATCGATTCCGGCTTTTTCTTCCAGAAGCCCCATCGGATAATCATACCCTGTTAGCATTGTTATCTTTTGACCTAGTTCAACTTTATTGTGTAAGTTCTGAATAGTAACTTTGGATCGCATCTTTATCTCCTCCATATGTTTCTTACAGTATAAAAAAATAGCTTAATTACCAATATAATATATACTATCCCTATCCAGTTGTCTACCCTCTGCCGACACTTTTCCACCAGTGGAATACATTCCGTTAAGATATTTTGCTTATATGTCCTGATAGTATAGCAGTCTTTTTAGATAAATACTTCTGTAAATACTGGCCGG
>JAGXFZ010000030.1 GCA_024637055.1 Gracilibacter sp.
CTTCCTTATTCTCAACAAGCTTAGCACCCATTCTTAGTAGTTGATGTGTACCTCTACTCATTTCACTAAAAATAGGTCCAGGTACTGCGAACACCTCCCTGCCTTGTTCTAATGCAAAATCCACAGAAATGAGTGCTCCACTTTTCTCAGCTGCCTCAACTACTACTACACCCCTTGAAGACCCGCTAATCAACCTGTTTCGTGCAGGAAATTGTCCAGGTTCAGAAGGCATCCCAGGGGGATACTCACTTATTAAAGCCCCTTCTACAATAATATCCATTGCAAGTTTTAAGTTCTCGGGTGGATAGATTCTATCTAAACCTCCCGCCAAAAATGCCCAGGTCTTCCCTCCAACTACAAGAGCACCTTTATGCGCTGCAGCATCTATCCCACGTGCCAGGCCACTAACTACTATGTAGTTTTCAGAAGCCATTTCTTTAGCTAAGGATAGCGCAGCTGCCTTTCCATATGGTGTTGCTTTTCTGGCTCCTACTATTGCTATACATTCTTGTTTTGGTTCTAGCTTACCTTTATAAAACAGTAAAGGAGGTGCATCAGGACATTCTGCTAATAAGAAAGGATAGCTATCTTCTTCCCTTGCCACTAAAGAAATTCCTTCTTTTACTAAATCCTGCTCTATTTTTTCTGGATTAATTCTCTTTTTAAATTGGAAGAAATCTTTAAACCAAGAATCTATGTCAGGTGAAGTAGGCTCTGGAAAATCCCAAGCAGCTCGAGCACTCCCATATCGGGCTATCAGATGACGCAGTCTTTGACTGCCAATACCAGAGATAGTTAATATACAAGCTCTGATAATCTTTTCTCTTTGCAGATCCATCTTTTACACCTCTTTTCCATTTAGAGGTTGATTCTGTATTAAGTAGATAATTCCTGCAAGCACACTGTAATATTCTACCATTAATGTTGTTTATAAATATAGACCCTTCCTAGGGCCTATTACTAACTTCTATGTTAATGGCTCTTAATGCCCAAATGCTAAAATATATCTAAGCTGCACCGTAGCATGCACGACAAGCGGAGCACGGATGCGGAGCGCGGCAGTTAGCGACAGGAGGTCGCTATTGCCGAAAAGTGCTTGCTACGGTGCGGCTCTCACCTTAGCTTGGCATCACTTTAGCAAACAAATATTCTCATAGGTCTGTTTAAGCAAAAGAGTATCTTCCTCAATATTAGGGCTTTCACAGATTACTGTCCCTTTAATCCCAAATGTCAGAAGTGCCTTTAATATTTCGTCGAATCTTAAATCAGAGTCCTTAAATATAAGATGTCTTTTTTCTCCCTTTAGACCATATTCGATACCTGAGATATGAAAGTGAGCATTATTCGTCCATCTATCTCCTAGTTGTTCTGCTATTTGATTTAACACATAACAGAAATCATCATACGTATTAACGCCACCATTTGACCTGGCATATAAATGGCTAAAGTCTATACAAGGCAAAACCCCATCAATCTCCTTGGACAAAAGTATTGTTTCCTGTAAATCGCCGAATTGGGAAGGTTTACCCGTTGTCTCCGGTCTTAATATTACCTTGTTACCTACCTTATCTAGTTCTTTCCGTAATTCGCCTAGCTCAACCAAAACTTTTAGCAAAACATTTTCGGGTTTATCTTCTGTATAAAAAGCAGGATGAAAAATAATACTGGTTGCACCAAGGATTTTAGCTATCCTTGCCGTATCCAGCAAGCGGGTCTTACTGGCAACAACTTTATCTTGATCTCGGGAATTCAAGTTAATATAGTAAGGTGCATGGCAGGTAAGAGAAATGTTTTCGCCATGAGCAATCTTAGCAACTTTCGTTGCCTTTTCTTCCTTCATTCTTACCCCATGGACGAATTCTACTTCCATGGCATCTAACCCAAGTTCCTTAACCCTTTGGACGCCAGCTTCAGTTGATCTTTCTCTCGAAGATAATGGAACTCCGGCTGTGCCGAACAGTATTTCCATAACTATCTCCTTCTTTATTCGGTATCAAAATTTATTTTTTTGACCCCTTGGATTCCGATTAATTCTTTTAATTTATTTAACACGGAACACTTTATTTCTCCTTCAACTCCAACAATCATGATGTTCGTCCCAATAGCTGTGGTCTTACCAACCTGCATACTCGTAATATTAATACTATTCTCTCCAAGTATCGTTCCAACCTTACCTACCATCCCTGGATAATCCTCATGAGGAATAAGAAGAAGCCACCCGATTGGTTCAACATCAACTCGGAAATTATCTATTTCTACTATCCTGCCTTCTTTTTTTCCAAAGAGAGTGCCGGCAACTCGATGCTCATTTTTATCAGTTCTAACAGTCACACTAAGAAGATCTACAAAATCTTCAGTATCCTGACTTTTAAGCTCTTTAACAGTAATACCTCTAGCCTTAGCTACTTCCGGAGCATTAACATAGTTCACAGCCTCTTGAAGAATTGGATTTAACACTCCTTTAACAACGGCGAGTGTCAACATCTTGGTATCTACCTTACTTATATAACCATTATACTTTACCTCAACACTTTTTATCCTTCCTTCAGTAAGGTGAACAGCTAAAACGCCCATTTTCTCTACGAGGTTAATATAAGGTTTGATTGTATCCATAACATCCTTTGCTACAGGAGGAATATTTAGAGAAGTAGCTACTGGCTCAGACCTTAATGCGGCTAAAACCCCTTTTGCTACCCCGATAGCAACTTCATTTTCAGCTTCTTGAGTGCGTGAGGCAATCCTTGGGGTACATATAACATTAGCCATTTTCAACAAAGGACTATTTAAGTCCACGGGTTCCTCGGCGAAAGCATCTAAAGCTGCCCCTGCAACTATTCCTTCTTGTAGGGCCCGGGTAAGAGCAGTTTCCTCGATAATGCCTCCTCGAGCACAGTTAATTATTTTGACACCCTTCTTCATCTTCTTAAAAACATTTTCATTCAATAAATTTTTAGTGTCAACAGTAGTAGGTAGATGTAAAGTTATATAATCTGATTTATTAAGCAGATACTCAAAATCTACGAGGTCTATCCCGATTTCTTTTGCCTTTTCTTCACTTATAAATGGATCATAGGCTAATACTCTCATCTCAAATGCTTTAGCTCTAATAGCTACACCTGCTCCAACCCTACCTAAACCTATAATTCCTAAGACTTTTTCTCTAATCTCTGTGCCTGTAAATCTATGTCTTTCCCATTCTCCACTCTGTACAGAACAATATGCCTGAGGTACGTTTCTACTTAATGCTAAGATCATACCTAAAGTATATTCTATGGTAGACGTACTGTTACCTTGAGGTGCATTCAGGACGATTATTCCTCTTTTAGTTGCGGCTTGAATATCGATATGTTCAACCTCAAGACCCGCCCTACCTATTACCCTGAGTTTTTTACCAGCCTCAATAACATCTGAACCTACCTTGGTATCCCCCCGTACTACTAAGCCATCATATCGGGGAATAATTTTGATTAGTTCTTCCTGAGGAAGATCACCATAAGTATCCACAGCATGTTCTTCTTCTAGTAACCTAATACCTGTGTGAGCAACTTTTTCACTAACTAAAATTTTCATTATTTTACCCCCTATAACATATCCCCAAATACTTAATACTAAAAAACCTCACATCCCTAACAGGGACGAGAGGTTATCCCGCGTTGCTACCTAAACTTCCCCTTCATTACGTTTACTTGATTTTTTCCGATTATAAATTTATTTTCTCTTTCTGTCAAGAAGTTCTGGAGGGTAAGGGGTAAACTATTCTATTACTCTTCTACTTGCGTGATAGGTCTTAGCCCAGTAGGGCATATCCAAAGATTGTATTTCCACACAGTTTTTAGTTGCCGAAATAAACTGAGACTCTCCTAGATAAATACCGACATGACTGGCAGAAGTCCCGTTGGTATTGAAAAAAACAAGGTCTCCAGGTTCTAACTTAGCTTTAGGAATCCCCACACCTTGCCTAAACTGTGCATAAGAACTTCTTGCAAGCTGAATATCATTTTCTCTAAATACCAATTGAACCATAGCAGAGCAATCGACCCCTGCCCTGGCAGTACCCCCATAGTAATAAGGTACTCCCTGCCATAATAAAGAAGAAGCAACAATACTTTCTCTAGTTTTTATTATCGCCTTTTGGCTTTCTATTAATTGTATATGACTTACATTATTAATGCCAAATATATCCGCGCCATCATTATGCTCCATACTTTTTAAATTAGTCGGGAGAGGATCTAATACTTGTTCCATTTGTTTTACGCTGATTTGATTCGCATCGAGTGTGGCTAAATCAGTAATACGCTGAACAGCATGCATATTCATAGGGGTAACTGTCGTACTCGCTAAGATTAGTGCTGTCAGTCCTAATACCTGTCTAGGTATAACTGTTTTTTGTTTTGGTTCTTCAAAGATAAGCGCAGCCTCCATTTAGAGCTAACTCCTTTCTTTAACTATTACACTATACTCTTTATGCTCAAGGAAATTGGATTATTCTTTAATTGCTTTGACCTAAAAACTCCTTTTATGGTAATCACTACTATACTATTCGTTCATTGGCTATAATGGTATCAAGAACTAGTAGTTTTAAAAATTAACTGGAAAAATATAGCCATTTTTTTTATAATAAACTTACTGCTTAAGTGATAACGTTCAATTATGAAAGGAAAAAACAGTGAGTAATTTTGATTACCTTTTAATAGCCCATTTGTTAGGAGATTTTTTATTTCAAACTAAATGGATGGCCGATAACAAACTTAATAATTGGCTACCCCTTCTAACTCACGCTTTCGTCTATACTGCAATTATTTGGATCATATCCTACGTTGCCTTTGGAGGCTTGTCTTTAGTAGGATATCTTTTGCTCTTTAGTGGTCACCTTATCCTTGACAGAAGAACTTTTGTCAATTTATGGTCTAGCAAGATAATGTTAAGTAATGAAACTCCAGTCTGGGTAACAATAGTAATCGATCAATCATTTCATCTTATTCTTCTAGCTCTCGCTCTACATATATAAGTTTATATAGGTAATTATAGACCTGGACAGTGTGTTAAACTGCAACACGCCGTCCAGGTCTATAATATTTCGGAGGAGATTATGCTGTTTCTTAATTGACTTCAAAGACTTCAACTAAATCTTTCTTTCCTTTGACAAGAATAGGTTCGAGTTCAGTACATCTGAACCGTCCATTTATTCTTGCAAACGTTTCCCCACTTATAAGAATCTGTCCTGGCTTTGCATTAGCTTCCAATCTAGCTGCTAGGTTAACTGTATCACCAATTGCTGTATAGTCCAGACGATCACGTGAACCTATATTCCCAATTACAGCAGATCCGGAATTTATCCCTATACCTAAATCAACACTAAAACCATATTCTTTCTGAATATCTTTAGCTAATAATTCATATTTGTTCTTTATCTCCAGAGCAGTTCGTACTGCCCTGTCAGCATGATCAGCTTGGGCTATGGGAGCACCGAATATGCTCATAACCCCATCCCCCATGAATTTATCAAGCGTTCCTTCATGTTTGTATACCATCTTCGTGCAAAGTTCTAGATACTTATTAAGGATTTTAATAACTTCTTCAGGTTCCATCTTTTCGGACAAAGGGGTAAATCCTCGTATATCAATAAACATAACGGATACATCTTTCCGGATACCGCCCAATTCAATTTCCTTTGGATTGGCAAGAATCTCGGCGACTACCTCTTTGGAAACATATCTTCCGAAGATTCCAGTTACTCTATTTTTCTCCTTAAGTTCTCGTATGTATTGTAAAATGATAGAACAAATATAGCCCATTACAAGAGCAACAATAACATAAAAATATGGGAGAAGAGTTGCATAAACATGAAAAATATAATAAACGACTGCAGAATAGCCGATAACTAAACTAGATAACAAAACAATTCCCCATCTGGCACTTATCAACTCAAATAATGCAAAACCTAACATGGCTAATAACACCACTAAGAGTGTTCCATAGGCATCCTCAACTTCTGTGTATAGCTTGTTATCAATAATGGCTTGAATAATATTAGCATGTATTTCTACTCCGAACATGGATGTCTTTCCCATAGGAGTAAGAAATTGATCTTGCAAGCCAACTGCGTAAGGGCCAATCATTACGATGCTGTTCTCAAAATATGCAGGGTCTATCTCTCCTTCTATTACTTTCCATATCGGTATTATTTCAAATTTTGAGTCCAAAGATGATGAAGCATATGAAAATCCAACCTGCAAATTTGAATCTAAAGCTATTCTTTCTTGCCCTCTATACCATTTATGGTCATCATCCCAACTAATCTTATTCTCTTCATCAAGAAGAAGATTGGCTATTCTCACATCTATTATTGGCAGTACATCTTCTGCTAATGTTGGAATACCTAGAATTATTCTACGAAGTACATTGTCCTGATCCGGCAAAACATTGATATGTCCTATTCTTTCCCTAGGTATATCAACCACAGGTTTTTTTAGATAGTCATAATCATAAGTGAATTCTGTATTCTGAATAGATTTTAGCTCAAAATAAACTGGCAAATACACATTATCATGCTTTTCTACAACATCTGCTAAAGCTTGGTCTCCTAATGGGTCATCACTTTTCTCTGTAAACAAAATATCCGGCCATACCGCAATAGCTCCCTGAGAAGCAACTTTATCAATTAAGTCTACCATGATGACCCTTGGCCAGGGCCACCGTCCGACCTTTTCAAGACTATCTGAGTCGATTGCCAGAATCTTAATTCTCGGGTCGACTGCCCTGGTTTGCATCGTAAGCTTATCAGATAATGCATTTTCTATCATATAAAAACTATCAAATCGAAATAACAAAAGGATAAAGCAACCCAAGAATATCGCTATTAAGAATCTCCTCAACTTACAACCTCCTTCGCTCTTTGTTAATTCAAATTCAACAATATAAGCGTAAAACCTGCTTTTTATATTATTTTGGTTATATAAACAATTGTATTGGATTTATTAGCTATTATTGTTAGAATGAAAATAGATTTAGGCTAATGGAGATTATTATGAACGAATCTAATGGTACTTTTAATAATATAAACAATTCCGAATTAACCTCGGAGAATATGATTAAAGTCATTTTTAGTTACATGGGGAGAATTGCTTACACACGAGACCTGGATGAACTCCTCCTCTTAATGGCAGATATGGGAAGGCTCATGGTGGTGTCTGACAGATGCACACTATGGTTAGTCGATGACGAGTCTGGTCAATTATGGACAAGAGTTGCCCATGGTATCGGTCGTCAGACTATCGCTATAGACAGCGGTTTTGTTGGTCATACGATTAAGCACAACCAACATCTACTTATAGAAGACGCTTATAAGGACTCTCGCTTCAATCCAAGCATTGATGAGCAAACCGGCTATCGTACCAAAGCAGTCTTATGTATCCCTATTGAAAACGCAGAAGGAAAAGTAATAGGGGCCTACCAAGCTATTAACAAAAAAACACCTGAAGGTAAATTTTCATTAAAAGACGTAGCCTATATGACCCTAGTGGCTTCCTATAGTGGTAAAGCCTTAGAATCCGCTCAATTAGTATATGAGATAGAGCAAACCCAAAAAGAGATTATCTATGTAATGGGCGAGATAGGTGAAAGTCGCTCCCAAGAAACGGGTAACCATGTCAAAAGGGTTGCCGAATACTCCAAGCTGTTAGCCATTAAGATTGGATTAGGTGACAATGAGGCCGAGTTAATTAAGATGGCTTCACCAATGCATGATATCGGGAAGGTTGGTATTCCTGATTCAATTCTAAAAAAACAAGGCAAGTTAACCAATGAAGAGTTTTCGATCATGAAAACTCATGCTGAAGTAGGGTATAACCTATTAAAAAGTTCTCGTCGAAGAATTATTCAAGCTGCTTCTATAGTCTCTCACCAACACCACGAAAGATGGGACGGAAACGGCTATCCTCAGGGATTAAAAGGTGAGCAAATCCATATCTACGCTAGAATAACGGCGATAGCCGACGTGTTCGATGCTCTAATTAGTAGCAGATGTTATAAACTTCCTTGGGATCTAAATAGAATAATTGAATTATTTCAAATGGAAAAAGGCAAACAGTTCGATCCTTTACTAGTTGATACTCTACTCCAAAATATTGAAGAGATACTTATCATCAAAAACACTTATGCCGATATCTCAAAAAAAGATGAAGACTAGGACTTGACAGATTTATTATTAACCTCAAAAGAAGGTGCTGTTTCACAAATATACTGAAATTTTTTAATATAAAAGCTAGTAAAAGGGAATATCGCTAGCTACTTTTAAAGTAGTTTTGCGACACTCCCTTCTTTTGTATGAAACCGTAACTTTTCTTATTCTATTTCTTCCTTAAGCTCCTTATCCTTTGTCAACTTTTGGTCCAGAATCGACGCTACAAAAGCAAATAATAGAGCAAACAGCGTATAAGAATATGGAAGAAGCAATTGATAGGAGTTAAAGTAATAAACTACAAAAACTGTATAACCAATGATAGAACTAACTAATAGTATGGTACCTATTCTTAATCTTAACATTTGAAATACTAGGAAACTAAACATACCAAGCAAAAGGACTAAAAAAGCACTATAAGAATCTGACATTTTGTTATATAGCTTATCATCAATAATAGCTTGGATACTGTTGGCATGTACTTCAACGCTATTCATCTGTTTTTCCCCAAACGGGCTAGTGTATTGGTCTGCTTGATTTGCAGCATAATGACCAATAATCACTAAACTATTTTCGAAATATTGAGGTTCAATCTCTTCTGTAACTACTTTCCAAGCAGGAATGATATCAAATTGTGGATCTTCTGGAGATGATGCATAAGATAATCCAATCTGAAGCGTTTCGTCCAAAACTATAGGTTCTTCACCCCTAAACCAAGAATAATCTTCATTCCAGCTGATTTTTTCTTCATCGGGAAGCAATAAATTTGCTAGCCTTATATCAATACTGGGAATAATCTCTTCATCCAGGGTTGGGATTCCTGGAAGTAATTTTCGGACAACATTATCTTTGTCCACAAGAATATTATTATGTCCTATTCTTTCAATCGGTATATCGATTACCGGAAGCTTAAGATACTCTTGCTCTAGCTCCTCTTCTGGTTTAGTAAGAGCTTCAAAATCAAAATTGACCGGAAGATAAACATTATCGTGCTTTGCAATGACCTCTGCTAATGCATTGTCTAGATTAGGATCAGCACTTTTCTCAGTGAAAAGAACATTAGGCCAAACTGCAGTTGCTCCACTTGAAGCCAGCGTATCTACTAACTCTGCCATATCGTCCCTAGACCAAGGCCAAGAGCCCACCTTTTCTATACTTTCTTCATCGATTGCTACAATCTTAATTTGAGATTCAACTACTGTGGTTTGGGTGGTGAGTGTATCTGTAAAAAGATTCTCTATCATACTTAAACCTTCGACTCTGACCAAGATAATCATAACCCACCCTATAATAATTGCAATTACCAGTTTTCTCAACTTCTTTACCTCCTGACGCCACTAATGGCTTGATACATAAAATTCAACATTACTCGTCTAAAACCTTCTTAAAAAATAGAAATTTTATTCTTAATTTAATTTCTTTATACGCAATATTTTCCCCAATTATGCTAGTTATTACACTGTATTTTAATTCTGAAACAAGAAAGAATAATAATGAAATCTTATTAAGAGAGGTGGAAGGGAAATCAGTAAAAGAAATAAAAACTCTCAGTTAGATCAATTAAAATATGAGGTTTCTAAAGAATTAGGGTATATTAATAGTGGTCCAACAGAATATCAACAGTTTATAAACAACAGTAAATTTGAAGTAGCCAATGAACTAGGAATACCATTGAATCAAGGATACAATGGAGAACTAAAATCTAGGGATGCTGGCAGAATTGGTGGCCGTTTAGGTGGTAAAATAGGTGGTAATATGGTCAAAAAGATGGTTCAATTCTCTGAGAACTATATGAAAGATAATGGTGGAAAATTATAATATAATGGTTTCTTTCCTTTCTTACCCTCTTAAGTGAGGGTCTTTTTTTATATAATTCTTTCAGGATGAGAATAAACATTAAATCTTCCATCTCTAGCAAATCCAATAATCGTAATGTTAAGATCTTCTGCTAAATCGATTGCTAAATCAGTTGGCGCTGAGCGAGAAATAATTAAAGGAATTCCTGCTCTTGTTGCTTTGATAACAATCTCTGAAGAAATTCTACCGCTGAGCAATAATATTTTATCATCTAATGTTAATTCTGATATAAGTGAGTAGCCAATGACCTTGTCAACAGCATTATGCCTACCGATATCTTCCGACATATATATTATTTTATCCCCTCCTAAAGCAGAACAATGTATTCCGCCAGTTAACCGAAAACCTTCTGCCTTAGTTTCCATCTCTTCCATAAACAAACTAAGCTTGTTCCCTTCAAAAAGGTGGGTGGAAAATACGCCCTCTACTTGACGTGCATCATTGATAAAATATAAACTAGCTCTTCCTTTACCACAGCAGCTTGCTATATTTCTTCTTAAAAAACTATCTAGTGTAAATGGAGATGAAGCCAGATTGATACTAATAAGACCTTCTCTTTCTTGGACTTCCATGCTTGAGATATCTTCAAATTTCTTTATCAACCCTTCACTGACAAGAAAGCCTACTGCCAATTCCCTCAGAGATTTAGGTGAACACACTAAAGTCACAATTTCTCTTTTGTTAATGAAAATAGTTAAAGGGAATTCTCGAGCAATAACATCGTTGACTTCTTCAATTTTATTCTGAGAATATCTATGTAATTTTTTTTTGGTATAATTAGGCAACTAAAATCTCTCCCTTTTAATGCTTGCAAACAAAATGTCCTATATTCTATAATGGTATAAGAATAATTCCTACTATTTTCATCGGATAAGTGGAAACGAACTGGAGTGGAAAATATGAATATTATAAGAAACCTGAAAGAGGATATTTATACAGTCTTTGAACGTGATCCTGCTGCTAAGAGTACATTAGAAGTACTTTTATGCTATCCTGGCTTGCATGCAATCATTGGGCACCGGTTGGCTCACCTTCTATATAAGCGAAAATTTTTCTTTCTCGCACGTCTTCTCTCCCATATCAATAGATTTTTAACGGGCATCGAAATCCATCCCGGAGCAAAAATCGCTCGCCGAGTATTTATTGACCATGGACATGGAACAGTAATAGGTGAAACAACAGAAATTGGTAACGATGTAACTATCTATCAAGGTGTTACTCTAGGAGGTACAGGTAAAGAGAAAGGGAAACGACACCCTACTATCGGGGATAATGTAGTGATTAGTGCTGGTGCTCAGGTATTGGGTTCTATTACTGTTGGTGATGGTTCTAAAGTTGGAGCAGGATCGGTTGTCCTCCAGGATGTTCCTCCGAACTGTACAGTCGTAGGCATCCCAGGTAGAATAAAAGTCAGCAAAGCAAGAACTACAAAGGGTGTAGATTTAGAGCATCATAAACTCTCAGACCCTGTAGCCGAGAGTATTAATACTCTCCAAGAGAGATTAACCAAACTTGAATCCATAATAGGACTAAGCTCTGTAAATTATTCAGATAACGAATCTGTAAACCATACAGACAACGAATCAGATAAATAATCAAAGACTGATTATCTTTTAGTTAATTCAAGTAATACAAGCTAAGTACGAAGCACTTTAAAGTGCTTCGTATTCTTTTACAAGATTGTTTATTATCTCTGCAGCTGGAAGAATGTTTGTAATCTTATCTATATATTCTCCTGAAAAAACTAAACCTTCTTTAAGATTACCTTGCTGGGCATTATTTAATGCATCCATAATACAAAAGTTTTGTTTACATTTCTTCAAACAAGCCTCACAGGCTTGAGGACCTTCGACTGTTCCGGCTAGTATACTAGTGGCAAATTCATTTCTTATAGCCCTACCAGGCAACCCTACAGGGCTATCTATGAGAACGATATCTTCACGACCTGCCTTTATGTAGAGCTCTTTTAGAGAATCTGCACCATTTGCTTCTACGCTAGCAGCGAATCGTATTCCCATTTGTACACCATCTGCTCCCAGACTAAAAGCTTCCTTAAGATCATACGCATCAACAATTCCTCCAGCTGCAATAACTGGAATAGAAACAGCTTCTTTAATTCGAGGAACAAGGATACGCATAGACTCATCTGTTCCTAGATGTCCGCCTGCTTCCTTCCCTTCTACTACAACAGCTGCAGCCCCAAGGGTTTCAGCAATCCTAGCTAGTTTGGGGGTAGAGACTATGGACACAAAAGGGGTTTTGGCATCCGCACACCAGTGGAAAATATCTCTAGAAAATCCGGCGCCTTGGATTATTAAGTCTATACCTTCCTCTAGCGCTGTAAAAACAAGTTCCTTAAAACGACTCACGGCGAACATTATATTGATGCCGACTATTCCCTCGGTTGCTTTCTTGGCCTTCCTTATCTCTTCTCTTAATTCCTGTTGTTCCATTCCAGAAGCGGCAATTATACCAATCCCTCCTGCTTCAGCTACAGCTGCAGCCAAGCGAGATGTTGATAACCTCACAGCCATACCTCCCTGGATGATTGGATATTTAGGAAAAAGATCTCCAATTTTCAATTCGGGTAATTTCAAAATAGACCCTCCAAACTTTCTATATATAATAAAAACTAAAAACCACATCTGAATCTTCGTCGCTACTGCCATCTTATAGCAAAGCAGCACCTGTGTTTATATCGACAAACTAAACAATATTTAAATTTTACCTTTTTTCTGTTTTTTGTTCAAGTATATATATTGACTTCTAATTCGATATCCATGCATTAAGACTGTTTGTTCGACAAATAATACCCTAAAGGAGGTCAAAAAATATGCATACAATGTGGAAAGGTTCCATTAGTTTTGGTCTAGTCAATATTCCGATTAAAATGTTTACTGCTACTGAAGAAAAAGATATTAGATTTAGAAACTTACACAAGGAGTGTAATACCCCTTTAAAATATAAGAAAATCTGCCCTACCTGTGACAAAGAGGTAAGTGAAGATGAGATTGTGCGTGGATTTGAATACGAAACTGGTCATTTCATCATCATTAGTGAACAAGATATAGAAGCCCTTAAATCAGAAATAGATGCTAAATCAATTGATATTTTAGATTTTGTTAATCTTTCTGAAATAGACCCTATCTATTTCGATAAGTCATACTACCTTTCGCCTCAGGATACCGGCAACAAAGCGTACAATCTTCTCCGCCAAGCAATGAATGACACGGGTAAGATCGCTATAGCTAAGATGACCATACGTAACAAACAAACCCTAGCTGCCTTGAGAGTATTCCAAAATGTCCTTGTGCTAGAAACAATCTTTTATCCAGATGAAGTCCGGTCTGTAAGTCTCGTTCCAGGGCTTGCAGAAAATCTAGAGGTGAATGAAAAAGAACTTACTATCGCGACTAAGCTGATAGAAAACCTATCTGCACAATTTGAACCAGAGAAATATACCGATGATTATCGGGAATCACTCCAAGAACTTATTAGTAAAAAAGTAGCCGGTAAAGAAATTGAGGTAGCACCTGAAATGCAGCACAGAAATGTTATAGACCTTATGGAGGCTCTCCAAGCTAGCATCAAAGAAACAAACAAAAAGCCTAGTAAGAAAAAGACGAAGACTACACCTAAAGAGAAGCAGCCCTCGGTAGTGTAATGGAAATTATTCAAGTTATGGAACCCGTGCTCGTCAAAAACATCCCAACAGGGAATGATTGGATCCACCAGGTCAAATGGGACGGTGTCAGAGGTATTACTTATCTAGAAGATCGTTCATTTCGTTTATTCACTAAAAGTGGCAGAGAACGGACGGATTACTATCCTGAGCTTCGGGATATTCTTAGTCTCCTAAATGGAAGACAAGCTGTACTCGATGGTGAGATAGTTGTTTTTGACTCTGAATACAAACCTTCCTTCCAGCGCGTATTGACCCGAGAACGAATAAGAATAAAAGAGAATCTACCACCATATCTTCAGAGATACCCTGTCAATTATATAATCTTTGATATTCTCTTTTTTAATGGCAGAGATCTAAGAAATCTTACTTTAGAAGAAAGATCAGAAATCTTGCACGCTAATATACAAAAAAAACCTCATATAACTCTGACAGACAGTTTTAAAGATGGTACTCAGCTTTTCGATTTGATGCGTCAGAAGAATTATGAGGGCATCGTCTCCAAGAATAAATCCAGCAAATATCTAGCAGGCAAAAAACATAACCAATGGTATAAATCTAAGATCCTAAAAAAAACATTAGCTGTTATAGGAGGACTATCTTGGAAGGCAGAAATGCCTAATTCTCTTCTCCTTGGAGTCTATGAGAACAACAGCTTGGTTTATATCGGAAATGCCAGCCTCGGTCTCTCTCAAAACGACTTCAGACTACTTAAAGATTATTCATCCTCACTCTCTCAGCCTAACAACCCTTTTACAAATTTAATTAAAGCCAAAGATACTACCTGGTTACAACCGGCCCTAACCTGTTGGGTCAGCTATTTAGAGTGGACAGATGGAAGGAGCCTCCGTCACCCTAAGATCTTAGGCTTTAGTAAGGAACAACCACTTAATGCTGATGGAAAGGAATTCAGTGTCTAATGGCTTTAATAATTGATGACAAAGAAGTTAGGGTCACTAATCCAGAAAAATTGCTATGGGAAGAACATGGAATCCGTAAGATCGACTATATAACCAAACTCTTGGAATTATCACCCTATCTTCTTGCTCATGCTAAGAATCGTCTACTAACTTCAATTCGCTACCCCGATGGTATTCAAGGCAAATCTTTTTATCAAAAAAACCTGCCTCCATCAGCTCCTCCTTGGATCCCGACATCTTCTTGGCATGAAAACAACTATATCATGTTAAACAATATAGCCGTGTTAGCTTGGTTGGGAAATCAGGCAGTGCTTGAATTCCATACCACGTTCAACCTCTATGATAAGCAGTCTCCTGAAAATCTGGTATTTGATTTAGATCCCTCAGAGGGGCAGGCCTTTGAAGATACCGTCGAAGTAGCTCTTCTAATTTATCATGAACTTCAAAATCTTAATATCAAGAGCTATGTTAAGACTTCTGGTGCCAGTGGACTTCAGATTTACCTCCCTGTAGGTGGAAGATATAATTATGAAACAGCTAGAAAAATAAATGAATTCTTCGCTACGTTTTTTAGCCAAAAATATCCTAGAAAGATTACTATTGAGCGCAGTGTACCTAAAAGAGGGAGAAAACTATACTTTGATTATTTACAGATGTGGCAAGGAAAGACCATTATCAGTCCCTACTCCCCAAGAGCAACTCAAAATGCCACTGTATCTACCCCGCTAGAGTGGCACGAACTGGAACAGGGAATTAGGCCGGAAAATTTCACCCTCCTGAACATCAATGAACGACTTAAGATAAAAAAAGATCTATTCCTACCTCTTCTGCAAGATAATGCTGGCCAAGATCTTAGTTTTCTAATTGAATTAATCGAAAAGAATAACGTCTATCACTAAACAATATAAAATTGTATGGACTCTTCCTAATTCATGCATAGTTATTACATATTTATCCCTCAATAAGAACAAACTTTGATTAGAAAATACTTGGAGGTATATGCGATGACTGAAACAATCTTAGAAAAAACTGAAGGCAGAGTTAGTTATCATGACTCCGTAGAAGAGATGCTCATAAGAATCAGAGAAGATGGCATGTCAAATGTCTTCGACCGCTGGACTGAACAAGAAAAGATTAGATGTAAATTCTGTCTTCAGGGGCTTAGTTGCCAACTCTGTACCCAAGGGCCATGTAGGATAAGTGAGAAGAGCGGTCAAGATAAAGGTGTTTGTGGTATTGGTCCAGATGCTATGGCCATGCGCAATGTACTCTTACGTAATATTATGGGTGCTGCAACCTATAGTCATCATGCCTATGAAGCTTTTCGGACGCTTAGAGCTACAGGCCAAGGAAAAACTCCTTTCAAAATTACCGATGTTGATAAACTTAAATGGATGTGTGGAATGGTAGGGATCGACAATAATCAAGACACCAATCAAATGGCTGTTCAACTTGCCGACTTCTTTGAAAAAGAAATGGGTAAAGATCCAGCAGAGCCTAGTGTAATGGTAGATGTCTTCGCTCCTAAGAAGAGAAAGCAAGTCTGGAAAGATCTTAATATTTACCCTACTGGAGTTGTCCATGAAGAGCAAAACTGCGTGGCTAGCTGCTTAACCAATGTAGATGGAGATTATGTTTCCTTAGCCAAAAAAGCACTTAGGCTCGGTCTTTCCACCATATATACTGCACAAATTGGTTTGGAAATGTCTCAAGATATCCTCTTTGGGACGCCTTATCCACATGAAGTCAATGTTGACCTAGGAATTATGGATCCCGATTATATTAACATTGTATTTAATGGTCACCAACCTTGGGCTGGCGTAGCAACCATCCTCAAAGCCCGGACCCCAGAAGTTCAGCAAATGGCTAAAGCAGCAGGAGCTAAAGGTCTAAGAGTGGTTGGTTCCATTGAAACCGGCCAAGAACTTCTCCAACGTTTCGATATAGACGATGTTTTCACAGGGCTGATGGGGAACTGGCTGTCCATCGAGCCCCTTCTCGCCACAGGAACTGTAGATGTCTTGGCTATGGAAGAAAACTGTTCCCCTCCAGCTATCGATATGTATGCTGAAAAATACCAGATTACCCTAGTCGCTGTCAGCACCATTGTCAACCTGCCGGGACTAAATCATCTCATCCCTTACAATCCGGGCGAAGTTGATGCTATGGCTAATAGACTTATTGAATTAGGAATTGAAAACTTCGGGAAGAGAAAAAATAAGATTACTCCTCAGGTACCCACTAAAATCCAAAAAGCAATAGCTGGTTTCTCTACTGAAGCTGTTCTGAAAGCTCTAGGAAACAAACTGGATCCCCTCGTAGAAGTAATCGCTGCAGGTAAGATTAAAGGTGTTGTAGCGCTTGTCAATTGTGCCAGCCTTAGAAACGGCCCTCAAGACTGGAACACTGTTACTATCACCAATGAATTGATTAAAAAGGATATCCTAGTGGTCAGCGGGGGCTGTGGTAACCATGCTTTAGAGGTTGCAGGTCTATGTAGCCTCGAGGCCGCTAATCAAGCCGGAGAAGGCTTAAAAGAGGTCTGCAATGCACTTGGAATTCCACCTGTCCTTAGTTTCGGCACCTGTACCGATACAGGTCGCATCTCAATGTTGGTTACAGCCTTAGCAGATCACCTCGATGTCGATATTCCCCAGCTACCTATCGCTGTTACTGCACCGGAATGGATGGAACAAAAAGCAACCATCGATGCAGTTTTCGCCTTGGCTTATGGCGCATATACCCATCTTTCCCCTACTCCTTTCGTAACAGGAGCTCCCAAGCTAGTCAAGCTACTGACTGAAGATATAGAAGGGTTAACTGGTGGCAAGTTAGCCTTAGGAGATGATCCAGTACAAGTAGCAAACGATATAGAGCAGCATATCATCGCCAAAAGAAAGGGGTTAGGATTAAGTTAATCTGAAAATCATTTAATATCTGTTATAACAGAGAGTGTGCAGCAATGGTTGAACTGCACACTCTCTTTCGTCACTCAAAACCCACGAAGGACCTACTCGTATTCTAAAGAGCCTTATAATTAAGAACCCTCATTGTATTAAGTATAGCGATAAGGGCGACCCCAACATCGGCAAATACAGCCTCCCAGATTGTGGCTATCCCAAAAGTTCCCATAGTCAGAACAATGGCTTTAATTCCTAAGGCAAAGAATATATTCTGCCAGACGATTGATCTCGTTTTCTTGGCAATCCTAACAGCACCCAGGATCTTTGATGGTTCATCGGTCATAAGCACTATATCGGCTGCTTCAATGGCCGCATCAGAACCCAGTCCGCCCAATGCAATCCCAACATCTGCTCTGGCTAGCACAGGTGCATCGTTAATTCCATCACCTATAAACATCAGTTTGCTCTTGTGAGATAGCTCATTTTCCAGTCTTTCTAGAATCTCGACCTTCTGGTCTGGGATTAATTCTGCGTAAACCTCATCAAACCCTAGCTCCTGAGCTATCTTTTGACTGACCTTGTTAGTATCACCAGTCAACATGACCAATTTCTTAATCCCTAACTGCCTTAATCCTTGAAGGGTACTAAGTGTATCTTGCTTAACTCTATCTGAGATAGTTATATTACCTACATAACTCCCATCTATAGCGAGATATATAACCGTGCCTATATCCTGAACAAGATCATAGGGTATATTCTCTCTCTCCATAAATCTTGCGTTCCCTGCCATGATCAATCTCCCCCGGATTATAGCTTTCACGCCATATCCATCTATCTCTTCATATTGGGAGATACTACTTTTATCTATCTCTTTTCCATAGCTCTTCAAGATAGAAATTGCTATAGGATGACTTGAGTAGCTTTCAACTAGAGCTGCATATTCTAGCAGATCATCTGCTGATATAGAAGAACTGGGATTTACGGATATCACTTCAAATACTCCCTCGGTGATAGTCCCGGTTTTATCAAAGACAGCGGTGGTTACACTATTTAGTGCTTCAAGGTAGTTGCTGCCTTAACCCAACCACAACCACGGGAACAAGTACATCGGTTGACCTGTCCCCATGGTTGGTCCGTCCCCATGGTTGTCCTTGAAAAGTGAATAATCAGGTGTTTACATTTATTTTGGAAGCTGGAGGATAAGGTGGGTAGACATATAGTTCTTTTCCTTCGTTATCAAAAGCAATTATTTGATCAATTACAGCAGTCGTATCTAACTTCGAGTAGCAATAAAATTTTTGATTTTCATTAAAAACTAAATTTGCTAAGGATTTATCACTAAAATATATTTTTATTTCTTTAATGTTATTATCATTAATAATTCCGCTAAAAAATAAATAAGGCTTTTCTAAATTTTTGTCTCTAATATAAGAAGATAAAAAATGAATATCAAAGGCTGTATCCTTATCAACTATACTTGCAGCGCCATAAGTTATCTTTTCTTCTCTTGTTACTTGCATTAATCCAATATATTGTTGATTTTGGCTTAATAACGAAACTTGAACTAGGTAACCTTCAGGTGTTTCAGTCTTTGATTCAATATTAAATTGATCAATTGTTTCAATTAAATCTTCATTTTCTATAATATAATTAATAATTTTCATTTCAAGTGTGGTATAATAATTGCTATTCGAATTTATGTGTGAACATCCGGTGAAAAACAAAATTAATAACAAGAAAGCTAACAAAACATTAATTTTTTTCATAAATGGACTCCTCTCAATAGTTAGTTTAATAGCATTTGTATAGTTAATTATTTTATAAACTTTACCGTTAAATGTTAATTTATCAGAAGATTTTTCCAAAATTTTTTTTAGTTCATTAACATCAAGAGAAGGATTAATTCCTTTTAATATTGCTACTAAGGAAGAAACAAATGGCGTTGAGGCTGATGTTCCAGTAAATTCAACTAGTGAATTATTTGAAATTGTTTTCACTCTATATCCAGAGGCATAAACATCTATTTTATCAGAAATAATAGAGAAATTTGATATCTTTTCTCTATTATCACAAGCTCCGACACCGATTACTTCATTATATGCAGCTGGATATTCACAAAATTCTGATCCCGTATTACCAGCTGCAGCAACAATAACAATTCCTTGATCGTCAGCTTCTTGAATAATTTTATGTAATTCTTCATAATCTTTGTTTGTACCTACGCTTATATTAATAACATCTGGCTTATTTTGTATTGCGATTTTAATTGCCTCTACCAAATACTTTATATCTGATACTTTATCTCCATAATCAATAAATAATATCTTTTCGCCTGGAATCACACCTTTATATCCAAGTCCTTGCCCAGCAATTATATTCGCAACTTTCATGCCATGATTCTCAATATTTGAATGATCACTTGTAGAGCTCACTTTTATATAATTATAATTCTTATTCTTGGCTCTTTGAATCTATATATGATTGTTTATCAGTAACAGGGGTCGCCAGTGATATAGAAGGAATTAAACCCATCATTAGTATACAAGTTAATAAAATTGGAAAAAGTTTCTTTCTCATTTTTATCCTCCTAATTTACAATTAAATTTAAGCTCGTTATCAAAATGATTTACTTTTAGGGGATTAAAATACAATTATTAATTCACTCCTCCACATAAAGCTCCCTTCACAAATATCCCCAGAAGGTATAATATAATAATTAACCTACATTTTTGTGTAGGGGCATTGTGCCTTCAGATTAGTGCTACTTTATGGGTGAGTATAATCTAAAGGCATTTGTATTTAAATTTAACTGTTAAAAGCCAGTTAATTTTAAATCTTACGTTATAATATTTATTAGATCATTTTTATCTATAAATCATTTTTATTTATAAATCATTAGTGGTCAAATTTAGCACTATACTAATAATATGTATTATTTATAGATGTATTACTTCCATATAATAACTCTAGTGGGTCGAATCATGTCAATTCTTCTGCATTACCACATTTAACAGATGTAGACAAACTATGCTCTATAAGTTGGCATAAGGAAAAGGAGACGGAGTCAAGCTGATACGATACCTCCAAAGTAGACAGTCTAATTAAAATTAGACCAATCTACTTGGAGGTTTTTTATGGGAAGAAAAGCAAACTACAGCAAAGAGAAAAAATAAAGGCATGTAAAGATTACCTCAGTGACAAAGAGAGCTTTCGCAGCATTGCAAAAAGCATCGGCACAACTCATGAAGCGGGACAACCACGGGGATACTACCCAACCACGCAACCACGGGGACAGCAGCCCGTGTGATAAGTCAGTTTCAACCACGGGGACAGGTATCAACCACGGGGACAGGTACATCGGTTGACCTGAGAAACGTCAACTGCTTTGTGTACTTGGTTGTGGTTGCACTATCGCCTGACGGATTGGGCAACCTGCGTAAAGTCAC
This sequence comes from Gracilibacter sp., assembly GCA_024637055.1. Lineage (GTDB taxonomy): Bacteria > Bacillota > Desulfitobacteriia > Desulfitobacteriales > Syntrophobotulaceae > Gracilibacter. The sequence goes on from JAGXFZ010000030.1 coordinate 20,988, forward strand.
AGATAATGTCAATAACAACACCATCTATACCCTAGACGGCAACGGAAACGTCACCAAAGTTGAACACAAAGACGGCGATACGGTCCATTCCGAGTATGAACTTGCCTATGATGAACTCGGAGCAAAGCCCAAGTATATCCCTGAAATATGACTCCTTTGGCTTAACGAAGTATATTCTTCCAGACGGTGAGGAGTATCATTATTCCTACGATATCGAAGGCCGAATAGAAACGGCGGAAACCCGAAATGGTCCCGATCTCTTAAACAAAGAATACCTCCACGACCCCGCCGGTAATATTACTGAGATTACAGTAGTATAACATAAGTAAAGAAAGTAAAGATGTAAGAAAAATTGAAAGGTGGTTCTGTTATGGAAATATTAAGAATTAGCTCAAAAGGACAGGTTACGATTCCAAAACCTATTCGACAAAACCACTGGATAGCTAAAGATAATATAGAAAATTCTCCAAAACCTCTACCTGTGTTGACTCTCTTTAACGAAATGTTAATTCTGTTTCCAAATCTGGTCACACGCTAGCTTCATTGGTAACTAATCCTGAATAAATAAACACAACAGGGAAATATTCTGAAGGAACAAAGGAAATTAGGTCCTCTTCTTACAGTGTAGAAAAATGACCAAAAAAACACAATCCAGTAATATTTACCATAGCAAACGCTGTTTTTCATTATCTATTACTTGTTTAACAGCAATAATCACATATACGGTAAAAATAAAGGCACTTAACGACAGTGTTACACCAAAATAGGAAAAGGGCTGTGCCCCTAATGTAGCAAAGTTTAGCCACAAGTCCAACAGTGACATATCAAAACTCCCCCCAATCCATAATACTCAATGATCTGAATAGACGTTTAAACCTAATGCGTCTATTTCGACTGCTTAATGCTTTCTTTGACTTTATTAAATATCTTCACGCACCCCTTGTTCGATCTTGTTGACCTCATCACTGAGAAAGAGGTGGATGGCAAGGAACATTATCAATAATACTAGAGAAAAAGGAACTTGAGCATGAATAAATCTGAAGATACTATAAATCTTATCAGTAGGTTCAAGAGCTTGTAAGACAGCAATCGCCACGTAATCAAGGTCATGGAACACGATACCAAGATCCGTGTGATCACGAAAGACCGGAAAGAAAATCGTCATCGAAATAGGGACTAACTTATAAGGATTTAGGACTCCGATGAATGACCTATGCTTTTCTTCCACATCCGGGCTTACTTTTGAAGATGAAATGTCAAGTTCTTCTTCTAAAGCCTCGAGTCTTTCCTCTTGTTCCGTTATTAATGGATTCTTTGCAGTTTGCAACAATTTATTAATTTTGCCAGTTAAAAAAAGCCCCAAACATAAAGCTAAGATTAAGAAGGCGAGTGAATAAGGCACATGAAACTCAAAAATTATAAACGCTGAAAATATATTGGCAAACGTTGGCTCCAATGCCTGTCTGATATAAATGTCTATTTCTCCCAAACTTGTTACTGATACCCCAATTGCAATACTAGGAATGACAGAAAACCAGAACGCTGTGGAAATCGGAGATAAGTTAAATGGATTAAGAATTCTAGCATAAAACTTACGTTGTTGCTCTGCTATTGCATGCTTAATCTTTTCGAGATATTGTTTTTCTACAATTGATAGAGGACGCCAACCAATTCCGTTAAGATACTGCTTAAGATATTCTTGCATACACATGCAAGGACTTGATGGCCCCCTCATAAAAAACACTCCTTCCTTAAAACTGTTCTATTACGGCATTTTCACTTTCAGTTGTTTTTGGTGGTTCCGTAAGACCTACTGTTTTAGTAAATAACCAGACCCAAAAAATCGAGTTGATTATAGCAATAATAGTGGGTACTGGTAACCAGACTCCCCAATACTTACCTTCCGTCGGATTATCTTTCTTTTTGGGCTTTTTAACCTGATAATTATTCATTCAAGCCCCTCCCTAATTAGAGTTTTTTACTTTATTTAACGGTCTCCCAATTACGCAGGATGACTGCTCCTAATACAAAAGAGACTACGAAAGAAAATACCAGCCAAATAATCCAATAACCTTGAATGAGCGACAAAGGGCTAAAGCCCCAATATCCATAGCCAGACATCATAATACCACCCCTTATTTCATTACCATATTATTCCTCAGATATAATATGGTGCATGACCTATGCACTTAGTGGTAATATTCGGATTTTTAATAGCACGAATTTATTCATTGCAATGAATATTGGTACCGACAACCAGAAAAAAACAGGAACCCTATATAGCAAGGGTTCCTGCGATTTTTAGTATTGATTTTCTTTTGTAAATTATTTTACTTTATAACTCAGAATCCTCATAGCATTGAGCACTGCAATCAATGCTACACCAACATCTGCAAAGACTGCTTCCCAAATAGTAGCAATCCCAAAAGCGCCCATTGTCAAAACTATAGTTTTAACTCCGAGGGCAAAGATTATATTTTGCCATACTATGGAACGAGTCTTGCGAGCTATCTGGAGAGCACCCAGGATCTTAGAGGGCTCATCCGTCATGAGGACAATATCCGCAGCTTCTATAGCCGCATCTGAACCAAGCCCTCCCATAGCCATCCCAATATCAGCCCTTGCTAATACTGGGGCATCGTTAATACCATCCCCAATAAACATCAATTTATCTTTAGCAGGCAATTCATCCTCTAGTCTTTCCAGTATCTCAACCTTCTGGTCGGGGAGTAACTCTGCATATACTTCATCAAATCCGAGTTCCTTTCCTATTCTTTCACTTACTTCCTTGTTATCCCCGGTCAGCATAACCAGCTTCTTAATTCCCAGTTTTTTCAACCCTTGGAGGGTACTAAGTGCATCTTGCTTGACTTTATCAGAAATAGTGATGTAGCCGATATAATCCTCATCCAGAGCAATATATACTACCGTGCCATTCTCTGGTGTACGATCATAAGGGATATTCTCCCTTTCCATTAACCTAGCGTTACCGGCGCTAACTAGTTTATCCTGAATAATTGCTTTAACACCATAGCCAGGGATCTCTTCGTACTGGGCAATTCTAGTCTTATCTATCTCTTGACCATAACTCCTTAAGATAGATGTAGCTATTGGATGACTGGAATAGCTTTCCGCCAGGGCAGCATATTCCAGAAGTTTCTCCGAAGATAGGATATCAATAGGGTTGATTGAAGTTACTTCGAACACGCCCTCTGTAAGCGTACCTGTTTTATCGAATACTGCTGTATTCACACTATTGAGAGCTTCCAGATAATTACTGCCTTTTATCAATATCCCACTACGTGATGCTCCTCCTATACCCCCGAAGAAACTTAAGGGTATGGAAAGAACCAAAGCACATGGACAGGAAACAACCAAAAATACCAATGCTCTATAGAACCAATCAGTAAACAAGGCTCCTGGAATAATCAAAGGTGGTACTACAGCAAGAAGAGCAGCTGCCAATACGACTGCTGGAGTATAATACCGTGCGAATTTAGTTATGAAGTTCTCTGTAGGTGCTTTATTGGCACCAGCATTTTCTACCAGATCCAGAATCCGAGCAACCGTAGATTCACTATATTCTTTGCTCACTTTTACAGTTAGTAATCCTCTTTGATTAATGAAACCTGCCAAGACTGCAGACCCGGCTTCAACCCCGCGAGGGACAGCTTCTCCAGTAAGTGCCGAGGTATCCAAGAATGAATTACCATCGATTACCTCCCCATCTAAAGGTATCTTCTCTCCAGGCTTAACTAGTATTAACTGACCTATGGAAACCTCTTCAGGTGAAACTTTTCTTTCAGTCCCACCCTCTTGCAAATTAGCATAGTCCGGACGGATATTCATCAGTTCACTGATTGAGCGCCTAGAACGGCTAACTGCTCTCTCTTGAAAGAACTCTCCTGTCTGATAAAATAACATTACCGCCACCGCTTCTGGGTACTCCCCAATAGCAAAAGCCCCTACAGTAGCTATGAACATCAAAAAGTTCTCATCAAATAGTTGACCCTTAACGGTATTTCTGAGAGCTTTATGGACAACGTCTCCACCAATTAACAGATAGCTGGTAAAGAAAATAATAATCTTGGCATTCGCTGAAAAGTCTAATAAGAAAGCAGCCCCCAATATAATTACTCCCAGAAAAATTCTAAATATTTTTTTGCTAAGTCCTTCAGGATTATGATTATGATTATGGTTATGTTGATGTTGATTATTTTTCGCCCCAGAACTGGGTTCTATTTCCCTTTTCACATTGATACTTTCAACTATTTCTACATGTGGCTCATGCTTATTGACTATTTCAATTATTTTTAACTTAATTAGGTCGGTATCAGTTGAACTGTTAGCCTCATATATTAGCTTTTGACTTAATAAATTCAAGGAAACAGATATGATACCAGGTAACCGATTAATCTCTTCTTGGATTTTTCCGGCACAATTGGCACAGTCCAACCCTTTTAAAATTAATTCATTCTTTACAAGTGCCATCTCTTTTTTCTCCTAATCCTAGTAGTTTTTACTATCTTTCTATTTAACATCCCCAAATTATTGTCACATAGCAATGAATTCATTTAGTAATTATTTCATTTCTCATTGATGTGAATCATTGCTTGATCAAGAATTCCCTTAATATGCTCATCGTCCAAAGCATAAAAAACCACTTTGCCCTCCTTCCGGTTCCTTACCATTCCAACATTCTTAAGAACTCTCAACTGATGGGAAATCGCAGACTGAGTCATATTTAAAAGAACAGCTAAATCACAAACACACATCTCAGATTCTGATAATGCCCATAATAGCTTGATTCTTGTCGAATCGCCACAAACCTTAAAGAAATCAGCTAAATCATATAAACTCTCATCTATAGGCATTACCTTCCTGACTTTCTCAACGATTTCTTCATGAATAACATGGCAGTCACACTGTATTGGTATCATTTTTTCCTCCCTTAATTAAATATCCATTATCGAATACTTGAATAGGTATTCATATGTAATGATAGACTTGATGACTATTATCAGTCAATACTTATATAATAAAGTTGCCTAAAATATTTTTGGATGTCATTGCTCTTCCATAAAAACATAATAAAAACAGTAACATAAAACTGTATTATATTTTATGTTACTGTTTTAGTATTATTTAACTAACCATTTCATGATTTTGAAAATAATTTTCTACAATTATCATTTAGATTTTTCATCCCATTCTCCATAATATCAAAGTCGGTAGAGCTCATGAGCAAACTCAAACCATGAGGGATCCACCTTTCAAGAAGGGGAACAGTTCCATGCATTCCAAATGTTTTCTTATTTTTCTCACAAGCTTGAGCAACCTTAAGAATAGATTCTTGCATTTGGGGAGAATCCAATTCCCCGGGACAACCCACAGATACAGATAAATCATTTGGACCAACAAGTAGCACATCTATTCCCTTTATACTAGCAATTTCATCCACATTCTGGATTCCCATAACTGATTCAATCTGAGCAATTGTTAAAGTTTGATTATTCAACCTATCCATCATAGCGGGTATATTCATTTCTTTACGATACCCTGTATGTCCACCATTAGGAGTCATACCCCTGTTGCCCACTGGAGGATATTTTGACCATTCAACGAACGAGTGTGCTTGTTCAACAGTTTCAATCATTGGGGCCATGACCCCATTTGCTCCCAGATCTAACGCTCTGGCGACATAACTTCTGGTTAGTTCGGGTACTCGGACAAGAACGCCTATTTCTAATGACTTTGTAGCCAGCAAAACATCTGACAACAGTTCGAACGAGTAGGAACCCAGTTCCATATCAGCCATAAAAAAATCAAGCCCAGAATTATTTACTATATTTGCGATGATAGGATTCCTGGAAACCCTCACCATGGTTCCAAAGATATTCTCACCTTTAAGAAGTCTCTCCGCTAACATATTATCGCCTTCCTTATTTTCTCTTTTTTCTTACACCCTTTGATTGTGAGTTATAACTGGCAAATATTTCTTTTTTTAATGTAGGAAAGGAATATTTCACCTTCCTTGGTTATTGTAGTGCCTTGTCTTGTCTTACCTGCATGCACATACCCTATTTTATCAAGCATTTTTAACCAATGTCGCACTTTATGGTCAGAGAAATCCTTGCTGCGCTCATACAGACATTTCTGTAGAGCCTGGCGTCCCATGCCTTTTTTGATGAAAGAGGATTTATATATCTCATTAAGTATTATACAAATTGGTTCCACCTGCTCTTGGAGCTTTAAAATTAATATATCAAAATCTTTTTCATCTGTATGGCTTACTTCAGCTGACCAAGTCTGCTTCTTCTCATTATTTCGAACCACATAAGCAGGCAAATGTCTAATCGTCGCAACCTCATCAGGACCAATCATACTACAAAGATATTTAGAAACATTCTGAAGTTCTCTAATATTCCCTGGCCACTTGTAGTTTAATATAAAATCCTGAAGAGGAGGTTCCATTACCAACTCTTTATTATAAAATTTCTGCGTAAAATAGTTTAGAAGCATAATAATATCTGATTGCCTAGATTTAAGGGATGGGATGGATAGAGGTAGGGCGCACAACCGGTAAAACAGATCTTCTCGAAATTCCCCCTTGATTATAAGTGACTCTAGATCTTGGTTTGTGGCAGCAATTACCCTTACATCAACAGGGGTAAGTAGATTACTGCCTACGCGGCGAACTTTTCTTTCCTCCAATACCCTCAGTAGCCTTTTCTGGACTTCCAGTGAGGCATCACCAATTTCATCGAGTAAGATTGTTCCTAGATGGGCTTCCTCAAATAACCCTGCTTTGCCTCCTTTTTTAGCACCAGTAAAAGCCCCCTCTTCATAACCAAACAACTCACTTTCCACTAGGTTGGGAGGAATTGCTGCGAAATTGATGGCCACAAAGTTTCCTTTTTTTCTTTCCGAATAATTATGGATTGCTTCTGCAAACAGTTCTTTTCCTGTTCCGCTATCTCCTTCTAGGAGTATCGTAAGGTCAGTCTTGGCAAATTTTTTGGCTTGCGTCAAGGCTATGGTGAGTTCCTTCGACTTGCCAACTATGTGACTGAAAGTAGACGTCGCAACATTACTATTACTCTTTAGTTCCCTTCGTACTTTTACCTCCAGTTCTTTTAGTTGACCGACTGGCCGAAAGGTAGCCACTGCGCCGTAAATTCTACCCTCTTCGTCACTTACGGGGTTACTGCTGACAATGTAGTAACTACCGTTAATCCTTTTTATCTCGTTCGTTATCCCTGCCCCGGTCTGGATACAGTCCAGAAAATCAACTTGAGGAATAACCTCTCTGACATCTCTGTCAATGGCCTGAATATTGTTAATTTCTAAGAGTTTTTGAGCCACAGGATTAAAAACTATTATCTTATTATCTTCACTAACAGCCACAATAGCTTCATCCACAGTATTAAGGATGACTTCCATCTTCCTTTTAAGTTCATTATTTATAGTTGCCATTTTATACTGCTTTGAGCTGAGATTTAAAATAGTTTTAATATAATTATGTGAAATTTCGTTAACCATTTTCATAGGGAGGTTAAGGTGTTCAATGAGCACTGCAAAAGTAGAAATATCTACACCTCTCACGCCAACATCTATCACTTTTTTAATCTGGCGCGGAACAAGAAAAGCTACCCCTGATGTTATTGCTATCGTAAGATCCTTCGGCATCTCTCCAAGTACTTCCATGTCACAACCAGGATAGTATGGAATTAAATCAAGATAATTGAAACCAAGATCGTTTAGAATATTAATCGTGGAAAGAGCTACTTCCTCCCAGATCCCTACGACAATTGCCCGGGTACCAGGAACAAGTTCCAGTATCCGGCCTAGGTTCTCGCTATTAATGATACGATCAGCTATTATAAAAGGTTTACTAGAAGGCAACTGCCCCTTTACAACATTATATGTTGTATGACTGGCACCCAAATAGATATCGCATGTTGGATAAGGCAAAGTATCATCATTTTGAAGACACCATGTCTTGACATCAATATATGCACCTAGAAAATGTTTAAGCTGTCCTGTTATGAAACTACAGGTCGCTTCACTATTTCCAATATAGCAAAGTGTTTTTTTCATGGTCAAACCTCCGAGATAAATCAGCTATATTAGAATTATTACTCATTAATTTTAATTGAATATTCATAATAATAAGAATTCTACCCTTTGCCGATAACTCCTTTATATGGAATGCAAAAATACTAAAATTTTCAAAGTTTGGTAGCAAAATAAATATCATATTTATTCCATAATGAGGTTGTAGAACTATCCTCGTGATAATAAGAATTTTAGTATCAGTGGAATAAATGTTAAAGTCGTTATGAGTCGCATAAGGTGAACTGTAGTTAATGCTATAGGATCAACTTGGAAATCTTCCGCATTTATACCTATTTCTGAAAGTCCTGCAGGAAGTGAACCTAAAATTGCTTCCCGCAATCCCCACTTGAAAAACCTATGCAATGAATAAGCCACTAATAGTGTAATAAGGGTCATACCGGCGATTATTATTACCACGGCTCCTAAAATGCTTTTTAGCTCTCCGATACCCTCCGCTGTTATTTCTAATCCAATATAGCACCCCAGAATAACACGTATCAATCGTGAAATAAAACGTGGTACTATTATTTTAGTATTAATTACTAATTGTCCCACCGCTGTGCCCATCATTGAACCAACTAAAGCACCAGCAGGTATATTTAAGTGATTGAGAAGCAATCCACCTGCTACAGCTGCTGGTATTACAAACCACTTCTTTATATTTTGTCACTTCTTTCTTTTTGACGTTTAAAATACAATCTTGCAAGCGGGAGCATTACTACTAGGGCCAACTGACTTCTAAGGAACTGCATGATAATCACTTTCTCCGTCTGTGCCCCTACGCTATCAGAGAGTATGGCCATATCTGCCTGCCCGCCTGGAGCAGTGGCCAGAATACAGGTCACCAAATCCCAGCCTGTAAAGGCCTGAAGAACCATGCTGAGGAAAATTGCACTGCTAAATATAGTAATAGAAACCATCAACGTAGGCTTGATATGCTTTTTAAAATCGGATACGAAAGTCTCAGTAATTTTGCTCCCTAAAACTATACCTACAACTATTTGGATGGCCAATTTCAGCCAATAAGGCTTCTCTATGATGCTACCAAATACCACTTGGTATGTCCCCACAAAAATTATGGGTCCCATAAAAAATGCTGTTGGAATTTTTAACCTAACGGCAATAAATGCTCCAATACCCCCTAACCCTATAAGTAGAAGGAAATGAAGTATATAATCTATACTCATGAAAACGATCTCTCCTTCTGAGCACACACCCTGCAGATATCGCAGTGTAAGCTATTATCTCAGTAATCTCTTTACCACTACTCAGGCATTGACCTTTATGTGTGCAGATGCTCACTTTTGTCAAAAATTATTAATTTGAAGATGCATTTTTGACATATTTACTTTCTGCAGACTTAAGCTAACACTTCGAGCTGATTGTTGTAATGCATCTTTTTCATCTGAAAGAAGCTCTAGTTCAATAATTTTCTCAATACCATCTATTCCTAAGATTAGAGGAACACCTAAAACAATATCATCACACCCGTATTCTCCATTAAGATAGGCCACTCCAGTAATGATTCGTTTCTGATCTAATAGTATAGATTCAGCCATTTTAACCAAGGATGCTGCGGGGGCATAGTAAGCACTCCCATTCCCCAGTAAGTGGATAATTTCTGCACCACCATTTCGTGTGCGATGGATAATTTCTTTGATTTGTTCTTTCTTTAATAGTTGTTCGACCGGCAGTCCGTTAACAAACGTATACCTAGGTAAGGGCACCATATCGTCTCCGTGTACCCCAAGAACAAAGGCACTTACATCATTAACACAAACCCCTAATTCCTGCGCAACAAAGGTTCGGAAACGTGCAGAGTCCAGAACTCCAGCCTGCCCCACGACCTTATTCCTTGACAGCCCAGATACCTTATAGGCGATATACGTCATTACGTCAACAGGGTTGGTAAGAATCAAGAAGATAGCATTGGGCGAAAATTTGACAACCTCTTCGATAACCGAACTGACAATTCTGAGATTAATATCAATCAGATCATCTCTGCTCATACCAGGCCTTCGAGCTGAACCGGCAGTAACAATAACCAAATCTGAGCAGCTTGTATCTTCATAGCGAGAAGTCCCCATGATGTTAATATCACTTCCAAAAATTGCAGTGGCTTGTAACATATCGAGAGCATTTCCCCTCGTTTGATTTTCAAATTTAGGAATATCAAATAAAACAACGTCCCCTATGCTTTTCATAGCCAACATTATTGCAGTTTCTTTTCCTGTATTACCTGCGCCAATAACAGTTATTTTCTTGCGTCTCAATGCCATCTCTCCCAGTCCAAAGTTCTTTATTATGGATTAACTGTTTTATCGCGGGTCTTCTTAAGCCCCCTATAAAGTGAGAAAATTACTGCAAAAATCCCGATCATAATCAAAGCAGAGCTCAAAGTGGAACTAAAGATAGCACCAAAGAAGCTGCCATTTGAGATCAAAAGGCCCCGGCGCAGATTAGCCTCCAAAATGAAACCAAGTACAAATCCGAGTACAACAGCAGCGTGGGGTATTCCAAAACGATGCAGAGCTATACCAAGTAATCCAAAACTCAAGGCAACGCCCATACTAAAAATCTCAAGGCTATAGGCATAAACGCCAGTAAGAACAAGGGCAATAATCACAGCGATTAAAGCAGGTTTTGATATACTTGTCACTTTAATTGCAAACTTTATAAACAGAAGCCCCGCAAAAAACAAGAAAATATTAGCAAAGAACAAGGAAACAAATATGCTGTATGGAACTTCGGGAGTCTTCATGAAAAGCATAGGGCCGGGAACAATATTGTGAATCATTAGGGCTCCAAGCATAATCGCTGTGGAGTTTGACCCGGGAATACCGAGAGCTAAAAGTGGTACCATAGCCCCTCCGGTAGCTCCATTATTAGCTGATTCAGGGGCTGCTACCCCCTTAGGGTTGCCCTTGCCGAAAGAATCCGGCTCTTTGCTCCAACGTTTGGCTTCACTGTAGGAAATAAACGAAGCAACAGTAGCCCCCGCCCCAGGCATAACACCTATAACAACTCCTAAGATTGAGCCCATTAGGTTGGTTGGCAATAAACGTCTAAGCTCTTTCCACTTAGGAAAGCCAAAATCAGTCTTCATTTTAAGATTAAAAGACTGTCCGTCCATGATCCCCTGGGCTTGTTTAAACATCTCTGTAATGGCATAAACCCCCATCATCAACGGTACCATACTAAAACCTTCAGTCAATGACAGGACACCAAATGTAAAACGCGGTACACCGGCAATAGGGTCGAATCCTACTGTTGATAGTAAAATCCCTAGTAATCCAGCCAATATTCCTTTAAATACATTTTTTTCACCAAGTGAGCAGACCATTGTAATGCCGAGGAATGCAAGACAAAAGTATTCTATCGGGCCAAAAGCCAGAGCCACACCGGCTAAAGGTATTGCCATAAGCATTAAAGCTACGGTGCCAAAAAGCCCTCCAAATACGGAAGAGGTTAATGATGTATATAAGGCCAATCCTGTCTTGCCCTGCTTATGCAGTTCATAACCGTCATAGACTGTTGCAGCGGCGGCATTGGTACCTGGAGTACCAATCAAGATTGCCGGAATAGAACCGCCATATTCACCACCGCAATATACTCCAGCGAGCATCATAATTGCCACCACAGGATCCATTCCCCAAGTAAAGGGCAACAGGAGTGCCATGGCAATAGTGGCGTTAATGCCTGGTATCATCCCACCTAAAGTGCCCCAGAACACTCCAAAAAGAATGGCAAGCAGCGGCCCCCAGTGCCATACCGTTGATAGTCCAGCTAAAATATTATCCACCATAGCCATTACCTCCTTATCTACAAATTGTACTTAAAAAAAGATTTTTAAGATTCCCATCGGAAGCTTTACCTTGAGACCAATTTGAAAAACCAAGAATAAGATTAGAGTCGTCGATAATGATGTAACCAACAAATCTTTGATACTCCTAACTTGAACTACCCACATAATACCTATAATCAGTAATGGTGTAGCTATCAAATAGCCCAGAATTTTAATGAGAAGTATGTACATGGCGCACACAAGTGTTATTTGTAAGATAGGTTTTGCTTCCTTATATTCTTTAGCCCATACAGCTTGCTTATCAACAGGCACTTTAGGAGTAAAAAAGGCCCCGACTATATGAATAATACCGATAATCAGGATCCCCCAAGCAAGAAAACTTGGGACTCCTCCAGGTCCAGCAGTATCAAATGATGTCGGTTTCCCCCAAGCACTACTTAAGAAAATGATAAAAGCTCCCAGGAGGACAGAAAATAATCCCACGACCCAGTCGTTACGCTTAAACATAATTTATCTCCTCCTAATTAGTTACCCCAGGTGGGATTAACCCACCCAGGGTACAGACGCTAATTACTTCCCAACAGCTTCTCTGATTTGTTTATCTTGTTCATCCATCACTTTTTGCATGTCATCCTTAGCTTGGAAATTCACGATCAGGTTATTTGATTCATAATACTCCTTGAAAGCAGGATCATCTAATGATTTTTTGAGGAATCCAACTAACTGATCAATGACTTCTTCAGGGGTTCCTTTGGGAGCCATGACACCGCGGAGTTTTTTGACCTGAACTTCCGGGTAACCGGCATCGGCAACAGTCTTGATATCAGGGTTTAATGGCATCTCGTTGAAAGAACCGATGATTCTGAGCTTTCCAGCCTCTACGTTGGAAGCTATTTCAGCATACTCACCAATACCGCCATCCAGATGGCCGCCCAATACAGTGACTGCCGCATCACCGCCGCCTTCAAATGGAACTATTGTCATATCAAAGTCTGCAGCTTTCATCAATTCTCGGCCAGCAACGAAACCTAACTCACCCGGTGTTCCGCCGGCCCATTTAAGCTGACCGGGAGCTGCCTTCGCGGCATCCACAAGGTCCTTGATTGATTTAAGTGGTGAATCCCCAGGCACGAAGAGCACCATTGGGTCATTGAACAACATGGCTACAGGCTCAAAATCCTTGTAAGTAATTGACATATCATTCAGAATCGGTGCAGTGATTATGGTTGATGAAACTCCAATAAGGGTGTGTCCGTCCGGGGTGGCCTTGGCGACATAGCCCCATGCATTTGCACCTGAGGCTCCTGGCATGTTATTTACCACCCATGCTTTACCCATACCTGGTTCAACAGCTTTGCCCATGGTTCTTAAAAAGATATCGCCGCCTGACCCGGCTGAGGAGTGGTAAACTACCTCAACATCTTTGGTTGGGAATTTCGGAGCCTCTGGGGCTGGGGCTGCGGCCGGAGCCTCTGGAGCTGGGGCTGGAGCTTTTGCACTACATCCAGATACCAGCAACATGAAGATGACCAGAATCAGTGCAATTGCTATGCTAACCTTGGACCGTTTTGCTTTAAACTGTTTTGTCATGACCTTATCCTCCTCAAATTTTTATTATTCATATTTCCGTTTCCGGAAATAGAAACTTTACAATCTAACTCCTCAAAAAATTTTTTATCTAATCTAAAACGGCATTAATCTTCCCGCTTCTACAATAACCTTTTCATCAATCGTGATGGTGGGTTGTAGAAACATGATATCCATATGCATATAACAATCTACAGTACCACCCAGAGATTTACTATCACCAAGGGCTATATGGGCGGTCCCCAGTTTCTTTTTATCTTCTCTTGACTTCCCAATCAGTCTGCAGGCTGGATTTGTTCCAATAGCGAACTCCGCAACGTTTCGGCCAGCGTCTCCAGCTTTATCAAGAACTTTTAGCAGTTCTTGGGCTTCCCTGCCTCCCTCGACTTTGCTCACTAATCCTTTTTCGAATTCGATGCGAATAGGATCCTTCACAACACCAACATCTTCCAACGAATAGGGATTAACGATAACTCCCTCGGTTGTCCCTTCCAGAGGTGCACAAGCTGCTTCCCCATCAGGAAGTCCGGAAAATTCGCCTGGGCCAGTGGCAAAACCGGCGAGTGTATGCCCTCTGCGTCCCTTAATGCTGAACCTGATGTCTGTCCCCTCAGGGGTTGTAATCCGGACCGACTCACCCTGATTGATTAGCTCAACTAAAGCATCGCTAAGCCGCTTAACCTCCCGGTAATCAGCGGTAATCCCCCCTCTAATCATCATATCTTCATCAACGTTGCGAATATTACAAACTCTGGCTCCCTTAGCAATGGCCGCTCGTTGAGCATTTGTATGAGTCATAGAATGGCTTGTCTGGTTAATAATAGCGTCCGCAGCGCTCATGGCAGCAGCCACAATTTCCGGCGGTTCTATTCCACTCATGCCAGTCGGTGACATGGTTACAACCACTGTACTAGCACCAGCTATCTCGGCCGCTATCGCCAAGACTTTTGTAATGCTTGGAGGCCTTTCTGTATCTGTCACTATGAGAAGTTTTTCCTTTGGTTTAACATTAAGGACAGCTTCCATGATCATTTTTGCACTTTTGGCCATTCTTACTTCAATCACATTCTACCCCTCCCTTTCTCATACTTAACTCTTGATATTTTCTTTTATAATGTCACTGCAGCGAACTTGGTTAAAAATACCGCAATAACAAAAGTTCGCCAACTTTATAGCCCCTTCTTCGGCGGAGAGACGGCCTTTCTCTACCTGATTTCTAATATGATTAACAAATTTCGGCGGTATCATATGATGTCCACACATTGTAGTAACTGAAAGAGTCACATCGTCAGGAAGGTTATCCTTCTTACCCCATATTCCCAATGAGTAATTGATAGAATGGGGCGTTACGCCTGCGTCTTTACAAGTGGGGATTACTTCTGAAAGTACTCCAGAGATTACTACGGACATACCTGTATCTTTGCTCTTAACTATTTCGAGAAATTCTACAACCTGTTCTTTCCTGGTAAATACTCCTCTGAGTCGAGACTTGTCGGTTATTTTGTCCTTTATCTCCTCAACGCTGTACTTTGTGATCGGTCCGGTTTTTACATCACCCCAGTTTTCCGAACCGCATTCTTCTGCAGCAGCAATAAATTCGAGGGCACTTGGCTTGATATTCTTGTCGTTGACACCCTGTGTTTGGTACATAAACCAAACAAAGTCCTTTTTCTGAGATTCAATATTTCCTGAACGATGAAGTGAATGCGTCATTATAAGTACCTCCCTAATCCAAACTTAATGGGCGACCGAGGCCCATATTAACCTTACCCCAATAGGGCTGTGGAATAGATAGTTCATCCAGACAAGCCAAGGCTTTGGTCTGCCCAAATTCATCAACCCTAAGAATGAGTCCCAAAGAAAAAACGGTATCTATTTGTTTTTCCACCTCTTGCAAAGCTCCCAGAACATCTTTTAATTTGTTCTCAGCACATTTACCCTCGACAATTACGGATAGAAGGTGGTAATTAAGACAATCTTCAATTAGTTCCCCTGTCTTTACGTCTTTCATCAATGCTGCAAGAGGGGTATGTTCAGCGGACTGAAGTTCTACTCCGACTTTGGCTATAGCCATAGCCACTTTAGAGGCGTCTCTCAAGTAAACTCCCATGCCCGGTCTACCCATATCAATGGCAATCCCAACTTCTCCTTTTTTGACTCTCCCCGAAACATCATTGGTTTTAACTTCTTCAGTGCCCCTGCCTGTAACCCCTGTCACACCATGATTTTCTACGGGATCACTCATGCCATGCTGAAACTGCTTATAAAAATTATCCAACTCGATTGGTTCAATTGCCCCACGGTTACAAACCTTTTGTCTTAAACAAACGTAACATTCAGTACATAGGTCTTGATCTACGTAGCATTTTTTATCTTCACTGTTATAGATGATTGCATCAACAGTGCAATAAATTTGACAAATTTTACAACCATTACATTGTTTTTCATTAATTACGGTCATAGGACTTCACCCTTTCTGATAATTCTGGATTTACAGAGCCTTATGCTTTGCTCATTTGTTCTTCTAAATAAGGAATCAAGCCACCTAATTTGATATATGTTAGCATGAATTCCGGAGGTTTCGTGAATTCATAACTTTTACCCAATGTTTCATTATAGATAAGCCCAACCTCTAAATTGACCTCAATTAAATCTCCTTCTGATGATTCTTCGACAAAAGCAGGACAGACAATCGCTGGAATTCCCACATTAAAGCAATTACGGTAGAATATTCTGGCAAATGACTTGGCAATTACCGCACTGACCCCAGCATATTTGAGAGCTTGCGGTGCTTGTTCACGGCTGGAGCCGTAACCTAGATTCTCACCTGCCGCCAATACATCTCCTTGCAGAATTCGAGATGAAAATTGGGGAACACAGCCTGCCATACAGTTAGCAGCAAGTTCATAGGGCTCCACCTGAGTCATAAAGCGTGAGGGTAAAATATGATCTGTACTAATATTGTCGCCGACTTTCCATAGGTGGCTCCAAGTAACAAGTCTGTTCTCTGTATTATTTTTAGGCATCAACTTCACCTCCCAGCAGGATTCTTGGATCTGTAATGTGACCTGCTACGGCACTGGCAGCAACAGTATAGGCACTAGCAAGATATATTTTTCCACCTGCTCCCATGCGTCCGTCCATGTTTCGAGTAGTTGTTGAAATACATACCTCTCCCGATGCAAGGCAGCCAACTTCGTAGCCTGCACAAGTTCCACAGGAAGGAGAACTAATAATGGCACCGGCTTCCATTAATGTCTGAATAATCCCTGTACTGGCCGCTTCTAATATTACTCGAGAGGAATTCGGCACAATAACAAAACGCACACCTGGATGGACCTTCCTGCCCGCCAAAATCCTTGCTGCCTGTTCTAGGTCGTGGTAAAAGGCTCCGGAACATGAACCTAATGTAGCTTGCTGTATCTCAGTACCCTCCGCCTTACTTACATCGGTGCCGTTTGTTGGCAAGCCTGGTGTTGCCAACATAGGCTGAAGATTTGAAACATCAAAATGTACCTCGGAAATATACCGAGCATCACTGTCGGCAGTAATAATTTCTTCATTATCCCTAGTAGTACCGAGTTTCGTGAGAAGTTTTTCATCAACTGGCATAAGTGCGTTTTTGACCCCCATCTCTAAACCCATAATAGTGATGGTCATTCTTTCTTCTATTGTCAAAGAGTCTAATAATGGGCCTGTGAACTCTATCGCCATATAGTTTAGAAAGCAGGGCCCGAAATGTTTTAGAATTAACAAAGCTACATCTTTAGCACCAATCCCGAAAGGCATTTTACCCTCAAGTACTACTTTGACGGTTTCCGGCACTTTCAGCCATATCTTACCGGTAGCTAAAACGGACGCCATTTCAGTAGATCCAATTCCTGTTGACAAGCAGCCAAAAGTCCCAAGTCCAACTGAATGGGAATCGGTACCGACTAATATTTTGCCCGGGCGTGGAACACCATCCTCCGCCATAACTGAATGAGAAACTCCTCTTCCAACATCAATGAGATGACATCCATACTGCTTAGCAAAATCACGGATATTACGGTGGTGCTGCGCTGCGCGAAAAGTGGTTGACGGCGAATGATGATCTAGAACAAAATACACTTTATCGGGATCCCAGACCTTGGCTTTGGGTAGCCTAGAAAACTGCTGCAAAGCTATGGGACCGTTATTGTCATGAATATAGGCAATATCCACCGGGACGTCATGTATTTGCCCAGGACTAACATTCTTAACTCTGGCTTTAGAGGCTATAATCTTTTCAGTAATGGTTAGGCCCATTGAAGAAACCTCCTGATAGTTTAATTATTTATAGACTTTGGATAGCCTCACATATCGCTGTACCCATCTCATCTGTTGAAGCTGTTCCACCCAAGTCAGGAGTAACCCATTTCATTTCTGCCAGTACTTTCTCAGCTCCCATCTGAATGTTTAGGGCGGCTTGAACTGCTGCAGTATCTTTCTTTATATTTCCAAGCCAGAAAAGCATCATTTGGGCTGACATGATCATGGCATAGGGATTGGCAATATTTTTACCGTAGATATCTGGAGCTGACCCATGGGTAGCTTGAGCCATCACATACTTGGGTCCTACGCACAAACCCGGTGCCATTCCCAAACCTCCCACTAGACCAGCCGCTTCATCTGTTAAGATATCCCCGAACATGTTTGTGGAAACAACAACATCATATTTCTGCGGGCGCATAACAAGATTCATCGCAAAGGTGTCAACGACCGCAGTTTCAAAGATAATATCCGGATAGTCCTTAGCTACCTCGCGGCAGGTATCTATAAATAATCCGCAAGTCAATTTAAACACCGTATTTTTATGAATAGCTGTTACTTTTTTCATTTTATTGCGTTGGCGCGCTAGTTCGAATGCCGTTCTTGCGACCATTTCAGAATTTCGTTTAGTAATAACTCTCATTGAAAGAGCCATATCCGGTGC
>JAGXFZ010000031.1 GCA_024637055.1 Gracilibacter sp.
ATATTGATGTCTATTAGAGCCAAACTTATTGATAATTTCGTTCGTAATTTTCTATCAATAAATCAAGATAGTGTTGCCCTACATTTGGGATGTGGACTAGATAGTAGATATCATAGAATTGAGAACACGGATGTAGACTGGTATGATGTAGATTTTCAAGAAGTAATCGATATTCGTAAACTTTTTTTTCAAGAAACAGCCAAGTATCATTTAATCCCATCTTCTGTCACAGAGGATAGTTTGTTCGAAAAGATCCCTATAGCAAAAAAGCAATATATTGTTATCGCTGAAGGCTTATTTATGTATCTTAAAGAGGAGGATATTAAGAACTTATTACAAAAACTCAAGGATAAACTAGGCAGTTATACCTTACTTTTTGATGCTTTTAATGTTTATTCGGCTAAAAAAGTTGGAAGTCATCCATCTATAAAAAAAATAGGTGCTGTGATACATTGGGGTATCGATAGCCCTGAAGAATTAACAAAATGGAAAATGGATATTAAGTTACTGGATCAACTGTATTTTACTTCAAATGACGAGATAAAAAACTTAAACTTTGGTACAAGAACTATGTTTAAAATAGCCAACCAGTTCGGATTTGTAAAAAATGCTCATAGGTTGTTAGTATATAAAGTGGGGTAGAGGGTGGTCAAACCGATTTCATATATAAAAAAAAAAGTCATTTCTTTTTGAAATGACTTCTAACACGAACTGGTGCTAGTAGTAGAGCATAAGACTTCATCTAATAAATCAACTGCTTGTTCTTGAGGGATACCTTTTATTTCCATAAGCTCACTGATGAATACCTGTCGAGCATTATTTAACATATTTGTATCGTCTGCACCAAGCTTAATTTTTTGGCTCTTACGCGTTAAATCACGGATGATTTCAGTACCTTCGTAAATATCGCCACTTTTCATTTTCTTTTTATTTATATCCTTGCAGTAGCGTTGGTTTTCAAAGATGATAGGGTCCGTGTCTCCAAGATTAAACCCATCGAGTACTTTCTCTAAAATATCTGGGTTAACTACTTTGCGGACTCCTAAAGCTACAGCTTTATCCTTGGGAATCGAAATTTGCATTCGAGACTGGGGGATATATAAAACATAACAGAGTTTGGTTTCTCCTAATATATCCGTTTCGTCGATGGAATCAATAATACAAGTGCCATGCATTGGATAAAGAACCTTGTCGCCTACTTGAAACATAAATTCACCTCCCTATGACTACTTTCATAAGTATATCACAAAAACCCTTCGTAAGCAAATGTATAGTTTAACACATCACAATAATTTATGTCAATAAATATATATGGGTGGCTAACTAGGGTGACTAACTGGTGCTAACGTCAAGTAATTAAACTTTCAACAAGACTTTCTTGAAAGTCTCCAGCATCCGAGTGATCTCATTTTCTTCCCGCCCAATTACACTAATCTGTAGCCAATTTCTTTCAATAAGGTAGGAACTCTCATAGTGTAATTTAAAGCCGAATGATGCCATGACATCACCTATTTCCAAAGAAGACTTATCTCGAGGAATTTGCATCGTGATGATGTAGGGTAAAGCGCTCGTCTCTGGCACAATGATTGGAAACCCCATGGTCTTAATCTCTCGACGGAGTAGAGTCAAGTTCACCTCTGTGATCTTATATCTTTCCGAAAAATCTAGCTCTAATGCAGTTTGTAAGGCCTGGATCAGGTTCGAAGAATGGGAAAACGGTACACTTTCTGTTGCTTGGTATAACCCTAGGTCTAAATAACGAGGAATTGATGGCGAAGGAAGAATCTCCTCCTGATGAAAAACAAAACAAAGACCGGTATACCCGCCAACACCTTTTCCGCTTACTCCTGAGGCCAGATATACATCACTCAAATCTAGCGGTAACGATCCTAACACACTAATCGTATCGAGACATAGAATAGTATTATTTTCTCGACATACGTCTTTTAAGCTACTTATATCATTGAGCATACCAGTTGAAGTCTCTCCACATACTGCCCAGAGCCAGTTAATATCTTCAGTCTGGACGATATTTTTCACTTCATGTTTATCAAAAGGCTGCCCCCAAGCTTTTTGGAGTACAGAAAACTCAAGTCCTGCTCGGTGAGCATGATCGATTAGCCTTTCACCAAATTCACCGTTTGCAAGAATAAGTCCCTTTTCCTTTCTTACACTTAGCTGAGCAGCGATACAATCATTGGCGAGGGTTCCAGTTCCCATCAGAATCTGAACATGTACAGAGTCAGTCATCTTACAGAGTATATCCCGAACGCCTTTCATAATCTTTTTGAATGTTGTTGATCTATGAGATATAGCTGTGCTTTGAAGGGAAGCGGCGACTTCTTCGGTAATAGGAACAGGACCAGGCATGAAAGTTAAGGGACGGGGCTGTAAGCGGCCAGCTAAGGATGCATTATATGTTTCTCTGGTTAGGTACATCGGTTGATATAACGCTTCTTCTGTCCCAACAAGCTTTGCGAATGGAAGAAACCCCATTTGACTGTATAGTTTAAGCTGACGGACTGTGCCCGACATTATAGCTAAATCGTATTTTTGCTGAAGACAATAACTTGCTAAATGTTGAGATAAACCAAAAAACAATCGGCTTTTCCGATATTCTTTTTGGACTGCTAAGAGACGCAGTTCACATACTGATTGATGGGGAGGGAGATAATCATCTAAATGTTCTAATTTGTCATCAAGAGAAAAGGGTCTCTGATCCCTAACTGCTATCATACCTACAACAATTGGACCATCACAAGCGATTAGATATGTGTTCTGTAAGTGAAAACGGTCTACCAATATTTGTTCCTCATTCTGTTGGTGTTGCGGTATCTCTTGGACAAATGTTGTATAATTCAAACGATGAATCTGGTCAAACTCATCTTGTGTGGAAGCTACCTTGTAAGTAATCATCATAGTTATTCCCCTACTCTAAAATGTTTTTCATAGTACTGTTTAATATTTACTCTATGAGCCCATAAAATAATTAAAATAAGTACAAGTTTAATTATTAAAAGATTCCAGCCACTCTCCTGAAACAATTCGAAAACAGGCCAGACAGATAGTGCTACAAGGCCAGCTATTGTAAATTCCCTCAGCAACAAATACAATAGGCCTGTAATAACAACTAAAAATAATAAGCCTAATTGATTATAGACCAATAGCCCGCCCATAAAAGTCGCTACACCTTTACCACCTCTAAATCCGAAAGGTAAAGGCCATATATGTCCTGCTACAACGGATATTAACCCAAAAAGCAGAACCCATTGTGGGAACTCCAGCGATAATCCGATTCCAACTGCTACTCCGCCCTTGAGAGAGTCACCGAGAGAAGTAAGAATAAATCCTTTAACTCCTGTAACTCTCCCTGAGTTAAGTGCCCCAATGTTCCCGCTACCTTGCAAGCGGATGTCTTTATTAGCAAGAAATCGGACAACAAAATAGCCTGTCATCGCCCAGCCTAGAATATAACAGAATACTAAATATGCAAGAAATGCCATCTCTACCGTCCTTCGACATATATTTTGAGACATCAAATATAAGTACAGGTATAAATATTCGACAAGATTAGCAGATTAACCTTTAAGCTAATAGTGAAGAACTATTATAAGCTTTCACTAATTATATATAGTAAGGAGGTTTATTAAGTGAAAAAAATGATTATAATCATAATATTTACTCTACTTTACCTTTTAGTCACTTTTTTTGGATTAGGTCCTGTGCTCATGGCTGATGGTTCAATGCAGGAAAGAATAGTAACGCTAATAGTTGTTATCTTCATCTATGTTCTATTGACCTTCGCTTTTAAATGGATACTAAAACGCATAACCTAATATTGACCAGTAATGAGAAACAAATGGATTAATACATGGAGGTCCGCATTAAGAAATATAACTTCAGGAATAAATATCTTTCTTCAAGAGAAAACTTGCTACAAGCAATTGATTAAGGAGGTTTTCCGATGAGTGAACATATAAATAACAGAGAGTACAGACAGCAAATATTGAAAGACCTGATTACAGAGTTGCATAATGGTAAGAGTGTTGATGAAGTAAAAGAAAAGTTCCAAGAGCTTATTAAAGGGGTATCGGCATCCGAGATATCGGAAATGGAGCAAAACCTGATTTCAGAAGGAATGCCTATCGAAGAAGTCCAAAGGTTATGTGACGTACACTCTGCAGTTTTTAAGGGTTCCATTGAAGAGATTCATTCCGCTACGTCTCTCATGAATACACCTGGTCACCCCTTACATACCTTCAAGGTAGAAAATGAAGCAATTGAGCAATTGATCAATGATACAGTTTTAAAGAATATTGAAAATATCAAGGAAGGTGCGTCAGGCAAGCAAGAAGATCTTCTCCTACAGGATTTTAATATGCTGTGGGATTTAGATAAACATTACAAACGCAAAGAGAATTTATTATTTCCTTATCTGGAAAAGTATGGTATTACTGCCCCGCCGAAGGTTATGTGGGGGGTAGATGATTCCATTAGAGATGGAATTAAAGAAGTAAAGAAAATGATTGTGGACAATACGGGATCAAATCGTGAAATCGTTCAAAAAGCAAACAAGGTAATTGATAAGATAAAGGAGATGATTTTCAAAGAACATAATATACTCTTTCCAATGGCTGTAGATACTTTGACTGAGGACGAGTGGTTAGCGATAGAAGGCGAAAGTGACGAACTCGGTTATTGCTTGGTCGGACCCCAAGGAAAATGGAAACCATTAAACGAAAATATACAGTCCAAAGAAGAAAATCAAAATGTTCAAGCATACGTTAAATTTGAAACTGGAAGCTTATCATTTAAAGAAATAAGTTGTATTTTCAATACTCTTCCGATAGACATTACTTATATTGACAAAGACGATATGGTTAAATATTTTACCCAGGGAGAAAGAGTCTTTACTCGGACCAAAGCAATAATCGGGAGAAGTGTAGAGAACTGCCATCCTCCAACCAGTGTTGCTGTTGTCACTCAAATGCTGGAAGATTTTAAATCGGGAGAGAAAGAGAATGAGGACTTCTGGCTGAGAATGGGAGATCTCTATATCTATATTCGTTACTTTGCCGTAAGAGATGAGAACGGAAAATACCTAGGAACTATGGAAGTAACCCAAAATATTCAACCTCTACAGGAGATCCAAGGGGAGAAAAGACTGTTATCTGATGGAAACATGAATTCGTAAGATATATTTTTGAAAGAAGGCTACTCAATTTTCTGAGTAACCTTCTCTTTTCATTTGTTATTAAACAGCAGGAAATATTTGGTGCTATGAAGAAAGATCTCAGGCATGGAATGGAGGGGATAAACATTGCCTTTTAAATACTTCGACAACCTATGGAACCAAAATAGTGCTAATCTGGAAAAACAAAAAATGCATTGGGATGCTAGAGCTAAAGAGTTTAATGAATATCGCCAGCAAACGAGTGAAGAAAAAGTCGCTAAACTATTAGGCTTTTTTAACCAATACAAAATATCTTTAGAAAACCTAGACATCTTGGACATTGGCTGCGGCGCAGGGCAATTCTCTTTAGAATTCGCTAAGCAAGCAAAAAGTGTCACTGGTCTGGATATTTCTACACAAATGATTGAGTATGCAAATCATAATGCCCAAACTGAAAGAATCACTAATGTTCAATTTCTTGAACTTCCATGGGAAAATATTGACCTAGCTACTCTAGGTTGGCATAAAAAATTCGATCTTACTGTCGCGATTATGACACCAGCAATTAATAGCAGACAAAGCCTTGAAAGAATGATGGAAGCAACTAAGGGCTACTGTTTTATGAGTGGATATCTGGAACGTCATGAAAAAGTAAAGCAAGAGATAGAACAGAACGTCTTACATAGGGAACCAAGAAAACCAGACCATGGTAGAAGTATCTATTGCAGCTTTAATATTCTCTGGCTATATGGAATCCATCCGGAAATATCTTATCACAGTATGGAACGAGAAAACGACAGAACAGTAGAAGAAGCTTTTGCCTATTACTGTGCCCAATTGGAGATGAAGAATGCTCTTAAGGATGCCGAAAAAGATGCAATTAGAGTTTATTTGGAAAAGATTGCTCAGAACGGGCGAGTTAAGGACATTTTTAAGTCTAAAACTGCTTGGCTATTTTGGAAGAATACAAGTAATAATTCACCGTTAACGAATAAGTAATTGATGGAGCAATGGAGGTAATTATATGAATGATAAAAATCATAAAAGAGAAGCTGGAAAAACCAGTTTCTCTAAAGTGGATACTAAAAAGCTATTTGAAATTATTGACTTAACTCCTGGCCAAAAATTTCTAGATGTAGGCTGTGGAAGGGGCGAATACTCCCTAGCAGCAGCTAAGTTTGTTGGAGAAACGGGACATCTGTATGCCATGGACATCTGGGCAGACGGAATAGATATATTAAAAGAACAATCTCAAGCAGTCGGAATTAAGAATCTTGATGCTTTCATTGGCGACATGAGTGAGGAAATCCCTATTGGGGACAGTATTATTGATAAGTGCCTAATAGCAAATGTCTTGCATGGTTTAGGAAACGGAGAGAAAAGGAAAACTACTATCGAGGAAATTAAACGTGTGTTAAAACCACATGGGCAGTTTATTCTTATAGAGTGGAAGAAAATAAATGGTCCCAACGGACCATCTATCGATATTCGTCTTGATCCTGCTGATATTGAGGAAATTTTAGAACCTATGGGATTTAAGACGAAAATTATTGAAGATGTCGGTGAAAATTTCTATCTAATTGTTTTAAATTGTTGCAGTTAGTATCAAAAAAAGATGACAGTGAATTGCTCTTCTATTAATAAGTAAATTCTCGAAAATTGGGGAAAATACTTTATAAGATTTTTAGTATTAGGGAGGATTCACTTTGGATGAGCAAATAATTCATCGACTTAAACACATTTATGAGTTAGAAAAGTTTCAGATAGCCTTCTATATCTCTCAACTATCTTCAATCGAAGATAAATATTACCATAAAGCTTTTACTAAATTAGTAGAAACAGAGAGAAAACATGCTACTTTCTTTGCTTACAAATTAGCGAAAGCAGATATACCCATCCCAAAAGTAGGTGGAACTTTAGCAGATATTGCCGGTAGTATCGTTGGTGAATCTTTAGAATTAACTGGCCCCACAAATACATGTAAAATGGGTGTGGCTTTAGAGAAAAAAACATTATTAGCGTACCATAATCTTATTGATGAACTAAGGGGAGAACCAGAGACACGAGAAAAGCTAATGGAATTCTTACTCGAGGAAGAATTCCATGCATTATGGCTTCAAGACTATGGGAAACGTCTGAATCAGAAAGAATATCAAAATAGTGGTTTAGCAGTAGATAGTATTGAAGACCACCCAACGATTAATATTAACATGCACTGGCTATGACCATAAGCATTTTTAAGATCTCTTACGAAAGAGGTCTTTTTCTCTTTATTGAGCGGATAGATGAATTTCAAGAACAATGATATAATTTATATGTATTAAGTGAGATATCATGAAATTGATGGAGGCAGGTTATGAACTTTATTGGTAATATTATTTGGTTGGTTTTTGGTGGTATATTAGCTGCAATTTTATGGTTAATTGCAGGTCTTATTTTATGTGTAACGATTATTGGGATACCCTTCGGGCTTCAGTGTTTTAAGATAGCACAATTTGTTTTGTGGCCTTTTGGCAGAGAAATAGAACTTGGTGGCTTTGGGGTAGGCGGATTGCTATTAAATATTATTTGGCTTATTTTCTTGGGATGGGAGCTCGCCGTCACTCATCTCATTATAGGAATCATCTTCTGTATCACAATAATTGGCATACCTTTTGGATTACAGCACTTTAAATTTGCTCAACTAGGACTAATCCCTTTTGGAGCAAAAATCCGCTAACTATTTAATACAATATTACATCTTCTTGATTAGACAGAAAAAGAGAGGTTCAACATGGGAAAGATTCTGATTGTAGCAGAAAAGCCGGCTCAAGCTCGTGAATATGCTTCGGCTTTAGGGGTCCGTGGTAAGGGACAAGGTTATCTGGAAA
The DNA here is from genome assembly GCA_024637055.1 of Gracilibacter sp. Classification (GTDB taxonomy): domain Bacteria; phylum Bacillota; class Desulfitobacteriia; order Desulfitobacteriales; family Syntrophobotulaceae; genus Gracilibacter. The sequence continues at coordinate 8,044 of JAGXFZ010000031.1, forward strand.
ATGAAGAATATGTGATTACTTGGTGTGTAGGACATCTTCTAGAATTGGATAAGCCAGAAGTATATATGGACCTGGAGAAAGTAGGGAAGCGTTGGAGTTTGAAGCGACTTCCCGTTTTACCTGAGATTCATGCTTTTCGCCGTATTGTAAAGTCAAATACCCATCAGCAATTTCAGGTTTTGCAAAGGTGGCTTAAGGCTTCAGAAATAGAGCACGTTATCTGCGGAACAGACGCAGACAGGGAAGGGCAACTCCTTTTTCAAGAAGTATGGGATTTAGTGAAGGCTTCCAAACCGTTATCCCGGCTTTGGATTTCTTCCCTAACAGGAGAAGCGATTAGAGAAGGGCTGAACAATCTGCTTCCCCAAGAGAAAGTTGCAGGTCTGGCGGCAGCTGGATATGGACGAGCTTTTGCGGACTGGGATTTTGGCATGAATTTAACCGAGGGTTTTACTGCATTATTTGGCAGCTTTGATCCTGTTCGTAAGAAACCGAATGTAATTTCCATAGGCAGGGTTCAGACCCCCACGCTAGCTCTGATTGTAGAACGGGAATGGGAAATTGAACAATTTGTTCCTGATGAGTATTTCGAAATAAAAGCTACCTTTAAGGGATCACAGGGAGAGTACAGTGGTCGTTGGTTTGAGGAGAACGAAGAAAATAAACGCCTAACAGATCGTCAGAAGGCAGAGGAGATCGTTGCTAGAACCAAAGGGCGACAGGGAGAAGTCATCAAAGTCCAACAGAAAAAAGTCTCGGAACAACCACCACTACTTTTTGATTTGACGAGCCTCACTGTAACTGCTTCCAAACGCTTTGGTTTAAGTGCCGAGAAAGTATTAGAGTTTGCCCAATCTCTATATGATAAGAAAGCAATTACTTATCCAAGGACAGATTGTGCCTATCTTCCCGAAGATATGGCTTCCAAGCTACCGGCTCATTTGAAAGCTGTCAGACAAATACCTTACACCGAAAGTGCAGATGAAGCATTGAGTCAAGGAGTACCTCGTGGTAAACGCGTAATCAATACCATAACCGCTCACCACGCTATTATTCCAACAACAGAAATGATTAACCTGGAAAAACTTCAGGACTCAGAACGTAAATTGTACGATTTAATCGTTCGTCGTTTTCTAGCTGTTTGGCTTCCAGCGGCTTGGTACCAGCAAACAGAAATTATTACAGAAGTGGAACAAGAAAGATTCCGTACTAAAGGTCGTATCCTGATCAGCCCAGGTTGGAAGAGCGTTTATAATATGGAAGAAGCTGAAAGCTCAAAGAAAAAGGGGGACAAAGATCAAACTGAAAATGAAAATGTCGACTTGCCTCCTGTAAGTCAAGGAGAAAATGTCCAAACCAAACAGATAAGAATCGAAGAAAAAAGCACCAAGCCCCCCAAACGTTTTACGCAGGGAGATCTGCTTAAAGCAATGGAGAGTGCTGGGAAACAGATAGAGGATGAAGAGTTGCGACAGCAACTGAAAGGTAAAGGTTTAGGCACAGTTGCAACTAGACCAGCCATCATCGAGAACCTTATTCAACGTGGTTATATCCGTCAAGAACAAAAAACACTAAGACCTACGGAAAAAGGTAATGAACTCATTTCCTTGATAAAGAATAAACTTCCCCAAGCAGGACTTCTAATCAGTGCCGAAATGACAGGACAGTTAGAATATGATTTGGCCAAAGTAGAAAAAGGTGAATTTACCTTAGCAGTTTATATGAGAGAAGTAGAAGAAGCCATCACCCGTATTATTGATGAATTGCGTACATATGAGAAAAAACATGGTAAAACGCCTTTATCACTAGCACCAAGCCAATCTAATAAGAAAGCCGATACAAGAAAAAATGCTAAAAAAATAGATGGGAAAGAAAATGCTACCAAAACATTATCTAACGGCAAAACATACGAAAAGTTAGGAGCCTGTCCCCGTTGCGGGGGAGATGTGATTGAAGGACAGAAAGGATATGGTTGCTCTAATTGGAAAGAAGGTTGTAGCTTCGTAGTATGGAAAAACGAGATTTGCGGAAAAAAACTCACTTCAACACAAATAAAAAGCCTTCTGAAAAAAGGAAAGACTCCTCTAATTAAAGGCTTTAAATCCAAAAACGGTAAATCTTTTTCTGCCTTACTCGTTTGGGATAATGCGGAAACTGGAAAACTTAAATTCGAATTTCAAAGCGAATAGCGATTGAACTATTTGCTAATTACTATATCGGCACCTACTTCTAAAAAATAGATACAAAAGGAATTTATGTACTCTACTTATCAGTGAAAGGTATTGACGAAATAATATAGAAATACATTATTTTGGAGGTTGTTGTCTCTACTTGGTATGTATGTAGGTAGGCTCAGCTCCAAATGATAATATGGGAAAGAAAGGAGCATGAAATGAATAAGCGGGATATCGCCAGTTTAGCTTGTAAAGTTATTGCTCTATTTTTATTTATTCAAGGGATTAGTATTATGGCTAATCTATTATCCTACTATATTACAGTACCAAACCTACGGGGAATGATGGATTCCGAACAAGTTGCTAATATGGTTATTCCTTATATATTTCTCTTAATTTTTGGAGGTTTATTGTGGACTTTTTCAGATAAATTGGCACTGATTATGATTAAAGGGGATAGTGACTCCAGTTGGAGCGAAAACTTCAATATTAAAGCCATTGACGTTCAAAGAATCCTTTTTTCAATACTCGGTTTATTCTTTATGGGCAATTCTTTACCCAAGATTGTATCCGCACTTATTAATATGTATTGGATGAGTGACCTACCTAACGTCTCTAAATCACTTATGCCAAACACTATAGGGGAAATATCTCAGTTCCTACTCGGCGTGGGGATATTCCTTGGTTCCCAAGGTTTGGTCGGTCTATTAAAAGCGATTAGGAATCTCGGAATGAAAAGGGAAGAAGGGGAGTCCTGATTACTGTCTAATAGCCTTAAATGTATTCTTAGTGGGAGGATGAATTCTTATGATATATGTATTGTTATTAGCACCAATTGTAATCCTTATCTTGATTGCCATTCCTATAATGAAAATCCATAGAAGGATTGATGAACTAGAAGATAGAATTGCTATCGGTCATTCATCTGTTTTTCGGGATATTTATCTAAGACTTGATGATATAGAGAAAGATAAAAAATAATCCCCACAAATGCGGGGATTATTTTTTAATTGGATCACAGTTACATCCATCCTATACGGCACTATCTCCAGATTCACCGGTCCTGATTCTTACTGCATTGAGAATATCGTAGACGAAGATTTTACCATCACCGATATCTCCGGTTCTTGCTGTTTCCACGATAATTTCAATGACTTTTTCTACAGAATCATCGGGAATGACGATTTCAATTTTGACTTTAGGCAAAAGATTGACTGTGTAGGAATTACCCCTATAGACTTCAGTTTTTCCTTGTTGGAGACCGCAACCTATAACATTCGTTACAGTCATCCCTTTGACACCAAATTTACCTAAAGCTTCTTTAAGTTCCTCGAATTTTGCAGGGCGAATGACACATTCTAACTTTTTCATTACATACACCTCTTTATTAAAATTATTTTTAATTAACAGATTATAGTCTACCAGTTACTAATTAGACACTATGACTTTTCATCTGGAATCCAGGATAAGCTTCCATACCATGTTCGCTCATATCAAGGCCAATATTTTCTTCCTCTTTTGAAACTCTTAAACCTATGGTATATTTGATGGCTCCAAAGAGAATGAGCGCAGTGATTGAAGTCCAAGCGAATACTGCTCCAATACCGATTAGTTGTGTAACCAATAGGGATGCATCACTTCCATAGAAAAGACCACCATCTACAGCTAATAGTCCAACCATAGCTGTTCCGAAAGCTCCGCAAACTCCGTGAACCGAAATCGCACCCACAGGATCGTCAATTCGAAGTACCTTATCGATAAACGAAACGGAAAGAACTACCAAAACTCCTGCAAGTATTCCTATTATGGCTGCCCCAAGAGGGCTTACAGCTGCACATCCTGCAGTAATCCCAACTAAACCTGCTAAAGCTCCATTTAAGGCCAAAGAAACATCAGGTTTCTTGTACTTAATCCAAGTAACAAGCATGGCGGCAATTGCACCGCAAGCTGCAGCTAGATTTGTATTTAATGCGATTAGGGCGATATCTGGTGATGTTCCTGATAAGGTACTCCCAGCGTTGAATCCGAACCATCCAAACCAGAGAATGAATACCCCTAAAGCTCCGAAAGTGATACTATGGCCGGGAATGGCTTTGGCTTTACCGTCTTTAGAATATTTACCAATACGAGGTCCGATGAGGAAAGCACCAATCAATGCTGCCCAGCCACCAACAGAATGGACTACCGTAGATCCAGCGAAATCGATCATTCCTCTTTCAGCGAGCCAACCCCCACCCCAGATCCAGTGTCCTACTACAGGGTAAATCAAGGCAATAATTACTAGGCTATAAATCAGATAAGCAATAAATTTTGTTCTTTCTGCCATTGCTCCAGAAACTATGGTAGCAGCAGTTGCAGCAAAAACAGTTTGGAAAATTAGAAAAGCCCATATAGGAATGTCTAGACCAAGATGATCGAACGCACCGGATATGGCAAAACCTGTAGTTCCGAATAAACCGATATAGCTTGCTCCAAACATAATTCCGAATCCGAATAACCAATAAATTACTGAGCCAACTGAAAAATCCATTAGATTCTTCATGATAATGTTACCTGCACTTTTCGCTCTGGTAAAACCAGTCTCGACCATTGCAAACCCCGCTTGCATAAAAAACACGAGAAAGGCGGCGATCAGAACCCAAACAGTATCAATTGCGATGGCATTACTTTCCGGTGTAGCTCCCTCAGCAAAAGCTATCCCAGGGATAAGTAAGAATGAAAGTATTGCAAGTATAACCATAAATCCCTTTTTCATTTTGTACATCTCCTTCTTAATTATTAACAAACCTTTTAACCTTCAAGTATTTATCACATTTCATACTACGCCCCCTTATAAAACAAAAAAAAGTCCTCGAGCAGAGCTCGAGGACTTCATTGTCCAACTGATTAAATATAACTAAGATAAATAGTAGCACAGATTTAAGAGAATGCAATAAATATTAACAAAGAATTTTGTATTCAATTTGATAATAATTGAATGAGCACTACGAAGTTGGTGATATTAAAGAAAAGCAAATTGTTTTGAAGGAGAAACAGTTATGGAATTGGCGGAGTCAATCCTTCTTATTACAAAACTTATTGGCACTATAGCTTTTGCGGTTTCAGGAGCCTTAGTGGCCATAGATAAACAGTTTGATATTTTTGGAGCAATGGTCTTAGGCGTGATTGCAGCAGTTGGTGGTGGAGTTCTTCGGGATATTCTCCTTGGAATCACTCCTCCACTAATATTCAAAGAATACTTGTTTGTAACAGTAGCTTTTACAACATCATTCTTTGTATTTTGGTTCGAATATTTTAGGACATTTAATAAGCATAAAACTTACTACCTTCAAGTAATTAATATGTTTGATGCTGTAGGGTTGGGGGTTTTTACCGTTATCGGAGTGAATACAGCTCTATTATATGGCCATGGTGATAACTGGTTTTTAGTTGTATTCATAGGCACAACAACAGGTATAAGTGGTGGTGTAATGAGAGACGTGCTGGCAGGAAGAATTCCTATGGTATTACGTAAACAGGTTTATGCATTAGCGTCGATAACGGGAGCTTTAATTTTTTATATCCTTTATCATACTGAACTTGATTTAATTGTGGCGATGTTTTTTAGTATAGCAGTCGTTGTGCTTATTCGGCTTCTTGCTATGTACTTCAAATGGAGTCTCCCAAGAGTTCCTCAATAAGTCATATACGCATAAAGAAATAAACGATCATAACGATTTCAGCACCAATCTTTACAACTGTGCCACCGAGCAGTCCAATAAGAGTGCCAAGGCCAACACGCAAGGTCTGATTTATATCTTTACCACGCAGCAATTCGACTACCACAGCACCAAGGAAGGGACCAATAATAATACCCAACGGCCCTAAGAAGATTAAACCTGGTATTGTACCGAGTACTGCGCCCCAGACTGCTTGTTTACTACCACCATAATGCTTGGTGCCAACAGCAGAAGCAATATAATCAACAAGAAAAATCAGAACTAAAACTAACCCTTGTAAGAGGAAGAAATATGGATCTAAGGTAGAGAACTGAGTCATAAACCCATAGAGAAGCATCCCACCATAAATGAGGATGGGCCCAGGTAAAAGGGGTAGTATAGTGCCTAGAATACCTACTATGAATAAGATGATAGTAAGAATCAAAGCTGCTGTTTCCAATTTATTGCCTCCTTATATATTGATACAAATTGTTCATAAAAAAAGAGTATTTTTTTTCTACATAATTAAAGATTAATTTAGGAACATGTGGTACTATATGTCATGATAGCATATTAATATGTTGTAGGGTATTATCAAGTATTTGTTAGCAGGTTATCGGTAGGTAGATGTAGGACAGTAGTAGATGGTAGGTACTGATTGTTTTTTAAAAATTGTAGGACAGTAGGACGGTAGGAAATAAGGATGTTGCCCATACCTTGTTTATCTGTGGCTTTGTTTACGGATTTTGGTATTGCACAGTCTATTAACTCCTATTAGGAGTTTTTTTATTTCCAAAAATATTATAAAGGGGAGATATAAGTGAAAAAAGGTTTAGGTAAATCTATCAATTTAAAGTTATTCAGGAGAGGGATTCTAGTTGCGTTACTATCCTTAAGCGTGGTGTTTATTTCGGGATGTGGACAGACCACAAAAACAGCAACCAATGAACCAGTAGTAGAACTAAAATTGGCCCATTTCTTTCCAGCTACCCATCCAGCTGAGACAGATTTAATCCAGCCTTGGGGCCAAGCAATCGAGGATGCAACTGATGGTAGAGTAAAAATTACAAGCTACCCGGCGCAGACACTTTCTCAGGCTGATGCAGTCTATGATGGCGTTATCAGTGGAATATCAGACGTAGGTCTATCGTGTTTTTCTTATACACGCGGTAGTTTCCCCGTCCTAGAAGTTTTTGAACTACCAGGTATTACGTACGCTAACTCTAAAGTTGCCAGTAAAGTTGCCTGGGAAGGAATCAAACAATTAAACCCACAGGAGGTTCAAGATACAAAGCTTCTAATGGTGTTCACAACAGGACCTGGAGATCTATATACCAAAGTACCAGTACGCGGTCTAGATGATCTCCAAGGATTGGAATTAAGAGCTACAGGTCTCAGTGCCAAAACGCTTGAAGTTCTCGGAGCCACTCCAGTGGCAATGGCTCAATCTGAAGCCTACGAGTCTTTAGCAAAGGGTGTTGTTAAGGGAAATTTAGGTCCGGTTGAGGTCCTTGAAGGTTGGAAACAGGCCGAAGTAACTGAGTATCTAACTATGACACCTTTCCTATATAATACCTTATTCTTTATAACCATGAATTTGGATCAATGGAATGCCTTGGATCCCCAAGATCAAGCAGCTGTTGAATCGGTAAGTGAGAAGTTTTTTGAAGAAACTGCGATGGATTTATGGGATAAACAAAATGAGTCTGCTTTAAAGTACGCAGTTGATGAAAAAGGGATGGAAGTTATTAACCTAACTCAAGAAGAACAAGATAAATGGATTAGTCTAGTAAAACCAATCCAAGACGAATATGTAGCTCAAATGAATAAAAATGGTCAACCAGGACAAGAAATTTTAGATTTAGTAAAAAATCTTTCCGAACAATATAATAAGGAATATCAGTAAACTCTGGGAGGGTAACAGGAATTGAAGCAATTAGGTATTTTAGTAAAAAAAGTAAGCAGTATCTTTGATAAAATGGCTGGAGTATTTATTTTTTCGGTTATGCTTTTAATCGTAGCAAATATTATTTTGCGGACTGTTTTTAACAAACCTATTTTGGGAACGTATGAACTGGTAGGCTTCTTAACAGCAATGGGAGTTGGATTAGCTTTGGCTAACTGTGCTTTGCAAAACGGTCATATTGCTGTAGGTTTTATTATGGACCGTTTTTCTCGAAAAATTCAATCTATTGCTGATATTTTCGTTAATGCTGCTTCACTATTGTTTTGGGCTACTGCTGTTTGGTACCTTGGTAGATTTGGTTTGGCTATGAAGGTGAAAGGGCTTGTTTCACCTTCTGCAGAAATACCTGTATATCCATTCATTTATGTGGTCGCTTTTGGGGTATCGGGACTTTGTTTGGTGTTGTTCTTTAAACTTCTGGTTTCTTTTGGTGAAGTATTCTCAATTAAGGCAAAGAGGGAAGTAAGATGAGCGTATTTATAGTTGGATTAATCGGAATAGCCTTCTTCTTTGGATTATTAATAATACGGATGCCAATTGCCTATGCCATGGCTCTGGTAGGGTTCGTCGGCTTCAGCACCCTAACCTCAATACCTGCATCCTTGGATATGGTAGCGAAAGAAATCTATAACACCTTTACTTCATATTCTTTAAGTGTGATTGCCATGTTTGTGTGGATGGGATTCCTGGCTTATTATTCGGGAATCGGCACCAGCCTCTATGTCTTTGCTTATAGAATGATGGGACATTTGCCTGGCGGTTTAGCGATTGCCACCCAAGCAGCTTGTGCAGTTTTCGGAGCGATTTGCGGTTCCAATACCGCAACAGCGGCTACAATGGCAGCCATCGCGCTCCCTGAGATGGATAAATATAATTATGATAAATCTTTATCGACAGCTAGTATTGCAGCTGGGGGAGTATTAGGGGTAATGATTCCCCCAAGTGTTATTTTTATCCTATATGGTATGGCTACGGAGCAGTCGGTGGGAACCCTGTTTATGGCTGGGATTATCCCTGGGATTCTTCTAATGTTTTTATATATGGTTACGATATACCTGCTTACTTTGCGTAACCCTAGTTTAGGACCAACCGGTCCTAAATCAAGTTGGAAAGATAGAATCGCTTCTCTACGGGGAGGACTAGGAGAAGCCCTGATAATATTCGCACTTTCTATCGGCGGACTTTTCGCTGGATGGTTCACTCCTACCGAGGCTGGTGCTGTTGGAGCTGGAGGGGTATTATTCGTTAGTCTTTTCGAGAAACGCCTTAGTTGGGAAAGACTAAGAAAATCCTTAATTGATACCACCAGAACTACAGCTATGATTATGTTAATGATCGCTGGAGCTATCATATTCGGTAGGTTTATGGCAATCAGTAGAGTTCCTTTTGAACTAGCAGATTGGGCCGGATCGCTTCCGCTGCCACCATTTGCTATTATGGGGATGATACTCTTAATCTACTTTATATTGGGATGCTTTATCGATGCTTTAGCTTTGGTTTTACTCACTATACCAATATTTTTCCCTGTGGTTGTTGATACCCTAGGATATGATCCTATCTGGTTTGGCGTGGTTGTAGTCTTAGTGGTAGCCATGGGTGTTATTACCCCTCCGGTAGGTATGAATGTTTATATAATTAAAGGGGTAGCTCCTGACATTCCATTGGAAACAATCTTCAAAGGAATCTGGCCATTCCTCGGTGCTATAATAGTATGTATAATTCTTCTTATGGTTTTCCCGGGAATTGCTACGTTCTTGCCAAAGCTACTGATGTGATTATAGAAGTCTGATATCTATTTAATTAATAGCTATATAGCTTAACTAAGAAGAATACCTGGACATGATGTTGTTATGGTATTCTTCTTATGTTATAAAGCTTAGTTATAAGGCACGATGAAATCAAACTGTGCTTTAAGAGTGATTAAGACAAGAACGATTGTATATCTGCTTATACTCGTTGCATAAACTAAGATAGATGTAGGCACAGATGTTCTCTCAACAAGGAGCAAATATATGAGAATTTTATTAATTTATAATCCTAGTGCAGGGAATGGAACGTTTAAGTATGACCTTGATAAAATTATAAAGGCAGCTCAAAATGAGGATTTCTACTTAATTCCTTATAGGATCGGTTCCACGAAATCTTTTATGGAAATGCTTTTAAATATTGATTTAAATAGCTTTAATAGAATATGGATTGCCGGTGGTGACGGAACTATTCATCAAGTTATCAACTCTCTTTTCCATTATGAATGCGAAAATATACCGATAGGGATATTTCCTGTAGGTACAGCCAATGATCTAGCTTATTACTTTAAATTTCCAGATTCCATCAGCGAAATAACAAAGATCTTGCTTGGAGATAATTATACCTATTGTGATATTGGAGTTGCTAATGGCCACTATTTTTTAAATGTTGCTAGCCTGGGTTCATTTGTCAATGCTGGTCAAAAAACGCCTAAAAAATACAAAAGTAGTTTAGGGCTTCTTGCCTATTATATTAAGGGTGCAGAAGAGTTATCCCATTTGAAACCTGTTAAGGTAAGTATTCAAAGCATAGAAATCAATTATGAAGGAGAAGTTAATCTAATTCTGATAATGAATGGCAAATCAGCAGGTGGATTTCGAAAAGTAGCGCAGTTTGCATCAATAAATGATGGTTTGCTTGATGTTTATATATTCAAAAAGTGTCCCATTATTGAATTTATTCCTCTCTTTATCAAAGTTGCAAATGGAGAGCATGCTGAAAGTCGCTTTGTTAATTACTTTAAAACCGCCGAATTGATAATAAATTGTACTGAAAAGGTTGTAACCGATATGGACGGTGAGAAAGGATTTGATTTTCCAGTAAAGATTTCTGTTGAACCCAGAAAGCTAAAATTATTAACTCGATTACAATAAAAAGCCCGTCACAGCCATATGCCAAAAACTATTAAAGATATACTTTTATAAAACTTGAGCATCATATATATAAGGTTCATGTGATTTTAGAGATCATTAAATGAAAATTACTATGGAGGTAAATTTATGAATGCTTTGGAATATGCTATTAAAATGGAATACGAAGGGGAAAATTATTACACCGAACAAATGGAGAAAAATCGAAATAATAAGTTATTTACAGTTTGTAAGATGCTGGCAGAGGATGAAAGAAAACATGCTCAGATTTTAAATAGTAAACTCAAAGGGTTACCATATGAATTAAAAGATACAGATGCGTTAGCGGAAGCGAAAAGCATATTTGCTAATCTCCGTGATATAAAAACTGAAGATAAAGAAATAACCAGCCAATTAGATTTTTACAGAATAGCTTTAAAGCTGGAGAAAGAAAGTATTGATCTTTATACTGATTTGTTAGGCAAAACTGAAGACAGTAAAGAAAAAGAACTATTTAGTTTTCTTATTAAACAGGAAGAACATCATTACCAAATCCTTGACGAGTTGGTTGTATTGCTTAGTCGTACCGAGGAATGGGTTGAATCCGCAGAATTTGGGGTTAGAGAAGAATATTAGGGTCGCTAGTTTTAAAGTAGTTTGATTTATATCATTATGAGGGCCGCAGGTTGATTTCAACTTTTAAACGTTGACGCTTTGATTTCATATGAAATACAATTATAAAGATGAATAATTAATCTCCATGACTAAATATCGAAGAGACAGAGGTAGGACAAGTGGAAAACATGAAAATAACAACAAAAGTTTTTAGACCTACACTTGATGAAGGTATGGATATCATAGATTTATCTATAGAAGATATAGTGGATGAAGCTATATTCTCTTTTGGAACAGTTTGTGATTGCACCTTAGAGAATTATGAAACTGAGAAAATAACTTTTAAGCAAGTAATATTTCAAAAAGTTGTTTTTAATGAGATAACGTTTAGACGTATAGAGTTGATAAATGTTAGATTTGAAAATTGTGATTTATCAAATGTGGATTTTAATGAAGGTTTATTTTTTTCCAATATAAAAACCACTTAACACCAGCAAAAATCAATACCATCATAACAAAGGACAAAGCCACAACAAAAAGGTCAGAGGATGCTTTTATCCAAAGAAATGCTACTAGGATAATCGCGTCAAATAGCAAGGCGGCAATAACAATAACAGGATTCGCATTCACATCTTTTCGTATCCTTGTTAACAC
>JAGXFZ010000032.1 GCA_024637055.1 Gracilibacter sp.
CCTACAGGGAGTATTAAAGATGCTTGAAGTCTTACCAGGTAACAATATTCTGGCAGCCCCATCAGGCCGAACATCCTCGCTACATTCAGGTAGTCCAATCGGTATATCAATAATAATACTGTCACAGCCATCAATTCCTATACAAGTGTAAATGTTTTGTCTACTGGTTATTCTGTTGAAAATAGAGATGAATCCCTTCTCAACATTAACAAACTCCCTTTGAGCGAAATCATGTTTCATTGAGATATAAGGTCTATCTGTAAATATTAGAGAATCCATTAATGCTTCTAACTCAAAGTAAAGAAGTGTGTCATCAACTTCATTGATTTGCTTGTATTCTTCATCCGATAAGTCGTTAAGTCCAAACCTATCATATATACAGCTTTGAAGCTTGTCTTCTATCACATCATATTCAGGCAGATGGTATTTTACCGGTCTAGTTATATCAGATATATAGCTTTCGCTTGCATCATGCAAAAGACAAGCAAGCTGTACCCTTTCAGAATAACCTCGGCTCTTGGCTTCCTTGTAGCAATTAATTGAGTGCTGGGCAACAGAGTAAAAATGCTTACAATGACCATTTGCCCTTGTCATTAGCGACAATGAGTGAGCGATATCCTCTATGTGTATATCTTCCTTTACCGGGTCTATTGGGTAAAACTTAATTTTGGAGTAGGTGAGTATGTAATCGGACATTAGATGTTCCTCGATTCTGCTTATAATGGGTGGATTTCTAATAATTCTACTCTGCTTTTTCTGTCCGCTATTGCCTGGGCAATCTCTTCATTATTCTTCCACATAATGCACCCATGTGCGAAGTAAAATTGAGTCAAGTTTCTTGGATTTTATTGGTAACAGCTATTACCTCACTATTAAAGAAGTGTGCTTACATTTGTAGTAATTACTTCTTGACCCATATCATTCCATATTGTATAATTCACTCACAGAGACTTCCATCTTAAAATTATAGACTTCCTTTTAGATTATTAACAGGGAGGATTGATTATGAACGGTGCAACCTATACTTTCCCAACAGTAAAAGGGGTTCAGGCTGGTACAGAGTATTACATATCTATGGTTCCAATGGCTACACTGCCACGTTTATTTATGTTCAGTGAAGACGAGTTACCACCTGAAGTTCGAGCCCAACGCATACTAAATAAGGCACGAATACCTGAAATAAGAGATTACATTTTAGAAAATCCTAATTCTTATGTATTCTCGGCTCTAACAGTATCTGTCGACGGCGAAATTGATTTCGAACCATTGGACAAAGATGATAGCGACTGTAAAATTGGTAGAATTCATATCCCTATGTCAGCATGCTTTCTAATCAATGACGGTCAGCACAGGAAGGCCGCCATCGACGCTGCACTAAAACATAACTCCCTATTAAAACACGAAGACATTTCAGTTGTCTTTTTTGGTGATATGGGATTAAAAAGATCACAGCAAATTTTTTCTGATTTAAATCGCTACGCCATACGTCCCACAAAATCTCTCAGTATCTTATTTGATAGCCGTGATGATTTTTCTTCTATGATTTGTCAGATGGCTGATGAACTTAATATGTTTAATGGTTGGGTGGAAAAGGAACGTTCCTCCATCCCTAATCGTTCAAAGGCTTTATTTACCCTCAGCGGACTATATCACGGGACTGAAGCTCTTTTGCATGAAACTTCTGATCAAATTGATCATCAAAAAATTGCTCATCAATTTTGGTCTCAAGTATTTGATTATATGCCGGATTGGCAAGATGTAATCACACAAAAGAAAAGAGCTTCTGAGCTTAGAAAAGAGTCTGTCTCAGCTCATGCTATTGCTTTAATTGCACTTGGACGGGTTGGCAATATTTTATTGAAGAAATATAATAGATTTGATAAACATATTTCAAACCTTATAGAAGTAAATTGGAAAAAGAGTAATCCTGAATGGATTGGGAAAGTAGTTGTAGAAGGTCATATTTCCGGTACTAGAAGTAGTACAAATGCCCTTACTGATGCTTTAACAAAAACTGTACTAGAAAGAAAGCGGTGAGAACATGTCACATGCTTTAACAAAACAGGATATCACCAATATCACTAAACTTATTCAACAATTATACTTGGCTGATTCTATCCCTTGGGTTTGTGGTTATAGTGGTGGCAAAGACTCTACCGCAATTGTCCAACTCGTATGGAATGCCATATCTCAACTACCAGCTAAACAACGCAACTATAAAGACATACACGTAATTAGCACGGATACTCTCGTGGAATCCCCTGTTGTTGCTGCCTGGGTTAATAAATCACTGGAAAAGATGAAATCAGCAGTTACAGATTCAAATTTACCAATTAAGGTGCACCGTTTAACTCCAAAAATTGATAATACCTTTTGGGTTAATCTCATTGGCCGAGGCTATCCCTTTCCTCGTCATAGTTTTCGTTGGTGTACTTCACGTCTAAAAATAGATCCCGCCAATCATTTTATAGAGCAAACCATATCGGCTGCGGGCGAAGCTATCTTAGTTTTAGGAACTCGCAAAGCAGAAAGTACCACTCGCAAAGCAGTGATGGAAAACTATGAACGTCGTCGAGTCCGTGAGCATCTTAGTCCTAACGGATCTATGCTAAACTCTTATGTCTTCTCACCCATTCAGGAATGGACCAATGATAATGTTTGGCAGTATCTCATGCAGTATGCTAATCCATGGAACAATTCTAATAAAGAATTGTTGGCAATGTACCGAGGAGCCTCCCCTGATGGAGAATGTCCTCTGGTATTAGACACAGCAACACCGAGCTGTGGCAATAGTCGCTTTGGCTGTTGGGTCTGCACTTTAGTTTCTGAAGATAAATCAATGGCAGCCATGATTCAGAATGATGAAGAAAAAGCCTGGATGCTTCCTTTACTAGATTTTCGTAATGAAATTGTAGCCGACAATGAAACAGATAGAAAAAGGCGAGACTTCCGACGTAAAGGAGGGCACTTGACATATCATAGAGGTAGGCTAGTTCATGGCCCTTATACAAAAGAAACACGGGAATTTCTACTTAGAAGGCTACTTGAAATCAATCTTTATATTAATGAAGAAGGTCCGAAGGAAATAGAAGAACATCCTTTAATCACACTAGAAGAATTACGCGTTATTCGAAAAATATGGCTTGATGAAAAACATGAGTTTGAAGACAGTTTACCTAAAATCTATGAAGAAGTAACCGGCAAAATATTTCATGACCACTCTCTACCTGGAAATAAATATTTTGGACAAACAGAATGGAATATCTTAAATGAAACATGTAAGGATCTTTACCCAGATGAAGAATTATTATTAGAAATGCAAAGTTCATTGCTTGATATTGAATCTCGTTATAACTTAAAAGTTTCACGCAAAGGAATTATTAAAAACCTTGAGGCAACAATTCAAAGAGCCTTCTTTAAAAATGAAAATGATGCCTTAGAATTTTACCTTAAATATAATACTTCGGTTGATGAAGCATCTGAAGAAACAACCGACGAGATTGGTGGGTATTACAAATGCTGCTAGAAAAAATAGAGTTATTTAATTATGGCATATTCAAAGGAAATCACACCATTGATTTTCCGAAATATATAGACAATCGTACAATCACTCTTATCGGAGGTCTTAACGGACGTGGAAAAACAACCCTACTTGAGGCTATATTTCTAGTTTTATATGGCCGTAGGTCCCTAAAGTTCTTACAAGACGAGCGTACAAGTTATTCTGACTATCTGCGTAACCATATGAACAAAGGAGCCCAAGAAAAGCAAGCTTCCATCACCTTAACAATAGTGTTAGACGAAAATAAGTCTGACCATATAATGATCAAACGTTCTTGGTCCAATGATAATGATAACATATCCGATAGCTTGATTGCCTATAAAAATGGAGCCAAGGATTCCTATCTTTCAGAGAACTGGGACTATTTTATCGAAGAGCTTCTTCCGCTAAATATTTCTCGTTTCTTCTTCTTTGATAACGAAAAAATATCACAAATCGCAGATGACGATAGCTTTGAAAACGTTAAAGACTCAATAAAAGCCTTACTTGGGCTTACAACAGTTGATAACCTAATAGGAGATATCAAGAAAGTAATAAAACAAGTTACAACTACGAATAAAGCTATTATTCAATCAGAAGCATATAAGGAAATAGTAGACACTCAACAAGAGATAGATCAATGTGAAAAAGATATCTCTAAATCGGTTACTGTTATAGGAAAACTAAACCGGGAAATTGGTCAAGCTCGAAAACAATATGCTGATTTGGAAAATGACTTTTGGAATTACGGTGGTGACCTTAGGTTAAAGCGAGATGAGCTTGAAACCGAGAAAAAGCAGTATTCAGAATTGCTTTCAATGAAGGTGGCTGAAATAGAAGAATCAGTGAAGCGCTCCTTTATTCCCTTACTGCTATGTAAGCCTCTACTCGATCGGACTTTTAATCAGGTACAACATGATATACGAACACAATCCGCAATATATTCCAGCAACATTATAGAACAGCTTAAGGATTTGCTCCCAGATTCTGTCCATGAAGAAAGAAAGCAAAAAGTAATTCTAGAGTTTTTATCAAAAGCTCAAAAAGAATTAATACAAAGCTATACAGATAAAGGATTAACTGAGTTGACCCCTCTTGCACAGAATACCTTTTCTACAGCGATTAGCCAGGCTCCCCAACTACTTGAAGACATAAGCAATACTATTATTTCTATCGACGCGATCTATGCAAAACTCGTTCAACTAGAAACTCGTCTTAGTTTCGAATCTGATTCAAATGATGCTAAAGTTATTTGGGAAAAGATACACCTTCTTACACAAGATATTACACGGCTTGACACAAAGCTTCATTTTGAAGGAGAAAGACAGCAGACGCTTCTTAATCATTTGGAAATGTTACAAAAGCGACTGAATAAACACTTATTAACGGGCAAAACCGAGGAAAAAAATCAAGAGCAAGCCGTTCGTAAGTTGAAATATTCTTCAATGACGTTAGAGGTAATGGATGCTTTTAAAATACGCCTGCAGAAGAAAAGAATTAAAGAATTGGAACAGCAAATATATGAGTGTTTTTCTTTCATGACCCAAAAAGAAAGTATGCTTCAGCAAATCGAAATCAATTCATCTACATTAGATATAACGCTAATTGATTACCGTGGTGGAGAGTTATTAAAAAATCAGCTTTCTGCAGGAGAGAAACAGATATTTGCAGTATCTATCTTGTGGGGTCTTGCCAAGTGTTCTGGATATCAAATGCCGGTAATCGTCGACACTCCGTTAGGTAGGCTGGATTCAAACCACCGCACCAATTTTGTGAAACGATATCTTCCTCATGCTAGTAGCCAGGTAGTTGTTCTATCGACAGATGAAGAAATAAACGATAAATATTATAAGATGGTTGAGCCTTATGTTAATGGCGTATTCTTACTAGATTATGACGAAAAAGACAGCAGTACTTCTATTCAAACGGGATACTTTGGAGGTCATAAAACATGATTGTAAAACAAATACGATTATCTCAGCAAGAAAAAGAAAGGCTTATTCGCCTTAAAGGTAAAACGGGTATTTCCCAATGGAATATTCTTTGCCGCTGGGCTTTATGTTGGTCTCTGGCCAATC
>JAGXFZ010000033.1 GCA_024637055.1 Gracilibacter sp.
GGCAAGGAGCGGTAAACTGCCGCGCTCCGCATCCGTGCTCCGCTATGCCGTGCATACTGCAGCACATCTACCCCATGCAAGCAGGAGCACTCTAGACGCCCACATCCAGCCCAACACACCCACAATGCTATCTAAGCTGCACTGCAACATGCGCGACAAGCGGAGCATGGATTGCGTAGCGCGGCAGTTAGCGACAGGAGGTCGCTATTGCCGAAAAGTGCTTGTTGCAGTGCAGCTCTCACTTGCATCAATCTATCCTATTGCCGAAAAGTGCTTGCTGCGATGCCTGTGAAACAAATCTTTAATTTGAAAGTTTCCTAATTTTAATATACAATTATTTCGATAAATAGATGATTTTGAGGGATTAACGGAGTTATTAGCGTTTTTTGTTGAATACAGAAATCCATAAAAGGAAGAGTAAATATGACCAAAAACCTTCTTGTCTTAAATAACGATTCCCTGCAACTTTCTCATGAAGCTTCCTGCAATTGTTTATTTTGTCAGCAGGAAATCAAAGGTATTGAGAGGTTTTTTTGTTTGCCAACAGATATTTTCTGTCTAACTGACCTTGAAGGCAAGATACAATGGATTAATCTAACCATGGAAAAATCTCTTGGCTATAGTTCTGAAGAAATGAGGAACGTAGAATTTTTGTCACTTATTCATCCAGATGATAGAATAGATGCTCTTGGGGTTATGGATAATGTCGCCAAAAATCAGATAAGTCCTCCTGTAGAAGTGAGACTATCTCTAAAGGACGGAACTTTCAAGTATTATGAATGGTATATTTACCTTGACTCTCACAACAAACTTTATTATTTAGTGGCCAGGGATATAAGTAGCAGGAAAGAAAATGAAGAAAAACTTTTAAGATTGAACACCATAGTAGAGTCTTCCTTAGATGCGATCTATGCAATTGATAAGAATGGTTGTATTACAAGTTGGAACAATGCTGCTGAACAGATATTTGGCTATAGCAAAGAAGAAATCATAGGCAAATCTATAAATAAGCTTGCCTTTCCTGAACAGAAAGACGAGATGGAGAAAATCATCGATATTATCTATAATGGAGAAACATATAGCTATGAAAGCATCAGACAAAAGAAGACAGGTGAAGTTGCTGTTGTCTTCATCACCTTGGCTCCTATTAAGGATAGCGTAGGTAATGTATTAGGGAGTTCGGCTGTGGCTCGTGACATCTCCTCTCACCAAAAATTTGAAAAAGAGATGGCCCGCTTAGATAAGCTAAATACAATTGCTGAACTCGCTTCAGTTATCAGTCATGAGGTCAGAAACCCCATGACAACTGTCAAAGGTTTCTTGCAGCTCCTTTATAATAAGATCGATGATAAAACTTATCAAGAATATTTTGAAATTATGATTGAAGAGATGGAGAGGGTAAATTCAATTCTCCAGGAATTCAACAATATCGGAAAATATAAAGAAAGCCAAAGAAGCCGCCATGATCTTAATCGCATCATTAAAAGCTTGGCACCACTAATAGAAGCCGACGCTATTCATCAAGGGAAGATGATTAAATTTAATCTGAAGGAAGTACCTGATCTCATTATTGATGCCAATGAAATACGTCAGCTGATTTTCAACCTAACTCGCAATGCTCTAGAATCCATGGAACAGAATGGGAGTGTGACTGTCAGAACCTTCCTTGATGATAATAAAGTAATTCTATCAGTTCAGGACCAAGGCCAAGGAATTAATCCGGAGGATATGGAGAAACTAGGAACACCTTTTTTTAGCACAAAGGAAGAGGGAACAGGCCTTGGACTCTACGTTTGTTATGAGATAGTTCAACGTAATAACGCTAACATGAATATTGATACCAGCCCTCAAGGGACGGATTTCTCGGTGCAATTTGAGGATATTTGGGAAGAATCGGAAAAGAAAGTTGGGGGATTTGATTGAGTAGTAGTACTGGACAATTGCCGGAATCATGGCCAAAAGTGAATCTTATGCCGAATGCTCGTGTAGTTTTAGAGCGTAGATATTTGAAACATGAAGATGGACAAGCTATCGAAACACCAGAACAAATGTTATTTCGAGTTGCAACTGTTGTTGCTGGTATTGAAGAAAAGTATGGGAAAAAGAAAAAGGAAATTAAAGAATTGGCCGAAGAATATTATAAAATCATGGCCAATCTTGAATTTATGCCTAATTCTCCAACATTGATGAATGCAGGTAGGGACTTGGGGCAGTTAAGTGCTTGCTTCGTACTTCCGGTTGAAGACAGCATGGAAGATATCTTTGATGCAATTAAGAATGCAGCGATCATACATAAATCAGGTGGTGGCACAGGATTTAGCTTTTCTCGTTTGCGTCAAAAAAACAGTTCAGTTCGTACAACAGGAGGGGTTGCTTCTGGTCCAGTATCTTTTATGAAAGTATTTAATTCTGCTACAGAAGCTGTGAAACAGGGAGGAACCAGAAGGGGAGCCAATATGGGAATTCTCCGAGTTGACCATCCTGATATAATGGAGTTTATCAATTGCAAAGTGGATAATAAAGAGATTACTAACTTCAATATATCTGTCGCAGTAACGGATAAGTTTATGGAAGCAGTCGATACTGATCAGAATTATGATCTGATTAACCCACATACAGGGGAGCCGGTAGGACAATTATCAGCTAGAGAAGTATTTTCAAAGATTATTGATAATGCCTGGAGTAATGGTGAACCAGGAGTAGTGTTTATAGATCGTTTAAATAGAGACAACCCCACCCCAAAAATTGGAGAGATTGAAGCAACCAATCCTTGTGGTGAACAGCCTTTATTGCCGAATGAAGCCTGCAATCTTGGTTCGATCAATCTTAAACAGATGGTAACAGAGAAAGATGGAAAGGCAACAATAAATTGGGAACGGTTGAGCTATTTAACAAAACTATCCGTTCGCTTTCTAGATGATGTCATCGATGCTAACCAGTATCCGCTGGCAGTTATCGATCAAATGGTAAAAAGTAACCGTAAAATTGGGCTTGGAGTTATGGGTTTTGCCGACATGATGATACTACTCCAGACTTCCTATGCTTCTGAGGAAGCTGTGGAATATGCTGAGAAAATTATGCGTTTTATTCAGACAGAAGCTCGTCTGGAATCACAGCGTTTAGCTAAGGAACGAGGAGTATTTCTAAATTACCAAGGTTCTATCTATGATGGCCGAATGGAACTACGAAATGCAACCTTGACCACCATTGCACCTACTGGAACCATATCCATGATTTGTAGTGCTTCCAGTGGAGTTGAACCACTTTTCGCAGTTGCTTACACCAAAACAGTCATGGACGGGACTTCTTTAATTGAAGTGAACCCTCTCTTTGAGCAATATGCCAGAGAATACGACTTTTATTCTCCAGAGTTAATGGCCCAAATTGCTCAGAGCGGAACTGTATTAGGAATACCAGGGGTGCCTGATTGGGTGCAATCCGTATTTGTTACGGCACAAGAAATTGAACCCGAATGGCATATTCGGATTCAGGCTGCTTTTCAGAAGTATACAGACAATGCAGTATCTAAGACCATTAATTTTGCCCACACAGCCACTAGACAAGATGTAGCAAAAGCTTATAAATTAGCCTACGAACTAGGATGTAAAGGAATTACGGTTTACAGAGATGGTAGCCGTGATGAACAAGTACTATCTGCGGGATCAAAAAGCCCTACTATTGATGTCAACGAAAAAGAATCATATATTCCCCAGGCCAATTCCATTATGCCTAGACCAAGACCAGCTGTAACTTTCGGGGTTACTGAGAAAATTAAAATTGGCTGTGGTAACCTTTACGTTAGCGTGAACGCAGATGACAAGAGTATCTGCGAGGTATTTACCAACACGGGAAGGGCCGGTGGATGTGCTTCGCAGTCAGAGGCTACTGCACGTTTGATATCTATCGCCATGCGTTCGGGTATCTCAGTAGACGCTGTCCTTGAGCAGATTCGCGGAATACGCTGCCCAGCATGTATCAGAAGAGAAGGAGTCAATGTTACTTCCTGTCCTGATGCCATAGCTAGAGTAATAAAAAAGTATAAAGAAGATGGACTTAATGGAGCAAATGGATTAAATGGGAAATCCACCACTGGTCAGGAGAACAAATCAGTTTTATCAGCTGAATTAGGGAAACCAGAAAAAGCAGTAAGAAGAAAAGCTCAGACAGGAGTAGCGATAGATAACGCTTGTCCGGAATGTGGAATGCCCATTAACCACGATAGTGGCTGTGTAGTCTGTGTGCACTGTGGTTACTCTAAGTGCGGGTGAGAATGACCCCCATTGATTATTAAATTATAATATCCTATAATTATAGTAGAGATTATAAAAGTCTTTCTTTTGAAATCTTTACTATAATTTGTATATGTGAGATATATTACTTGGTGTAATTGTCGGGGAAAAGGGGTGGGTGTTATCCATAGCGATTTTTATGACCTGGACCAAAAAACTTGGGATGTTCTGTTTAACCTAGGTAGCCCCAGAGAGTTTAGCCCCGGAGATATTATTTATTTACAGGATGAAGAGAGTTTAGGGCTTGTTTGTTTAGAACAGGGAAGAATAAAGAATAGTGTTTTCTTTCCTGATGGAACTGAAAAAACCTTATGCATCCTAGAAGCACCGAGTATCACAGGAGAAACAGCAGTGATAGATGGTGGTAGGAACATATGCTCCTCTACAGCAATGACTAAAACCAAAGTTATCTTTATACCTAGAGATAAAGCACAACAATTCTTATTATCTAATCCTAATTTAATGAGATTAGTTTTAAAGACTATGGCTAGAAAAATAAGGAGTATGCTAATTCAGGCTCAAGATATGGCATCAAATATACCACAGAGGCTGGCTCGGATGTTACTCAATTGCAATAAATATGGGGTGTTCACCCATCAGGAAGAAGAAGCCCGCTTAACTATCACACATGATGAATTGGCTAGTTTTTTGGGAACAACCAGACCGATAATAACAAAACATCTCACCGAGTTTACTAATATGGGTTTGATAGAAAAAGGTAGAGGCTATATTACAATTAAAGATCATGAAAAGTTGAAAAAGGTATATGATTTTGGCTAAAAGCCAAATAGATTCTAGGGAGGTTAAAACTAATTTAACCTCCTTTTTCTTATATTAATAAAACAGTTAAGAAAATAAAGAGTTAACAGTATTAGTTTATGTACTAAAAAAGACCTTAAAGAAATGAAAAAAGAATTAAAATTAGAATAATCAGAAAAAAGCGGCCGCTTAATACTCGAAATTTTCTAATAGACGAAGGAGGAGCAACATAAATGACTGAGGTATTCAGTGAAAGACTCAAATCACCGATCCCGACCCGAGAACTTGAACGTCGTTGGACGACCATTCAGGATGCAATGAAAAAAGAAGAAATCGATGTTTTGCTATCCCAAAATATCACTCAATATATGGGTAGTTACGGCAGATATCTATCAGATACAACCGCTGAAAATGCTTACCCTCAATCAGTTCTTTTTACAGCTGAAGGAGAGATGCATTTTGTTGCCTATGGTGGCCCACCTCTTGAGACATATCCTCCTAAATATGCAGTTCGCGGTGGTACAACCTGTAAGAATAGACCTTATTTCTCTCCATTTAATTATACCCATGAATGGGAAGGTAAAATTGCCATGGAATGGCTAAGAGATAAAAAAATTAAAAAACTCGGTGTGGAAATGGGCATCACGAGCATGGCCTACTATGATTACCTAGTTAATGCCCTTCCCGGAGTTGAATTTGTAGATATATCTGATCTAGTAGATAGAATAAGGGCTATTAAAAGTGAGGATGAAATAACTTTTATTAAAAAAGCAGCTGATATTCAAGATAAGGTATTCAGTTATTTACCCGGATTGATCTTTCCTGGAGAAAGAGAATTCGAGATACGTAACCGTATCTTCAGACTCATGACAGACTTAGGAGCAGAAGAAAATATCGTAATCATGGGTTCAGCTCAAAAAGGAGAAGTTTTCGTACCTTATCCGAGCCATCTCCAGAATCGCACATTAGAAGCCGGAGACCAACTATACATCTGTCTCTCTAATAGCGGTCCAGGAGGATATTTCACTACGGTTGGCAGAATGATCTCTATGGGGGAACCAAGTGCTGAACTGAAACAAGGTTGGGAATTAGCGCTCCAAGCTCAGAAGAAAATAACTAGTCAACTGCAAATAGGTGCAGATCCCAACGTTGTGTTTGCGGTTTATAACGAATTCTTAATCCAGAATAAATGCGTTCCCGAATCTGGAGTTTTTGCTTATGGACAAGGATATGACTTCATGGAACGTCCCAGCATTCAACCCGGAGAGAAGATGACAATTAATTCCAATATGTGTCTCGCAGTTAATACCAATATTGTATCCGTCAAGCGTTCGGTATACTGTGCAGATAGCTTTCTAACTACAGCTAGCGGACCTCAACGTCTACACAGGACTCCACAGCAAATCATCATAGCGTAATAGCTGAAATTATCTGAAGACAAGACAAACGAAAGGACGGTAAAGATATGAAATTTGCAGATAGAATCAGAAGACCTATCTCGGACGCAGAGCTGAAGAGAAGATGGTCACTGATTAGGAATATGCTTAAAGAAAAAGATTTAGATTGTTTGTTTGCCCAAAACTCTAATATGGCATTAGGGGGTTATGTCCGCTGGCTTACAGATGTCCCTGCTGAATACAATTTACCTATGACAGTACTATTTCCGGCGGAGGGCGAGATGACCTTAGTAAGAAGCTGTCCCACTCCTTTAGCTCCTTATCCGCCACTTTGGGCAGCGAGAGGGGTAAGTGAGATATTAAACGCCCCATTCAGCCCAACACTTAATTATACGGCGGATATCGAAGCAGGTTTAGCTATTGATTATCTTAAAAAGCGTAATGTAAAAAGAGTTGGCTTTATTAATTTAGCTATGATCTCTTCTGGCTTCATGGTTCGTTTAAAAACTGCTTTACCTAACGTCGAATTCATAGATGTAACTGAAGAAGTAGATTTATTCAAAGCTCTTAAGAGTGATGAAGAAATGGAACTGATACGTGAGGTTGTCAAGGTCCAGGATGCTGCGTGGTCAGCTTTGCCAGCAGTAGTCAAGCCCGGTATGAAAGAATATCAGATACGTTCAGAATTAATGGAACTGATGATGAATCTAGGTAGTGAGGAACATCTTATGTTCATGGGTACTGCCAATCCTGGGAAAGCTTGCGGCATGGCTATGTTTAATTTTGCTAACCGTACAGTACAACCTGGAGACTATGGTACCCTGCTTATTGAAGTATCAGGTCCTGGTGGATATTATGCAGAGTCTGCCCGCAATTTCTGTTTCGGTGAACCTGTTAAAGCCATGATAGATATGTGGGATGCTGCTGTAAAAGGCCAACAATTGACTGCCGACCTACTTGTCAATGGCCAAGATTCCAGGGTTATAGTGAGAGAATACAATAAATTTATCTCCAGTCTGGGATACTGTACAGAAGGCAGACTCTACGGTCATTCTCAGGGGTATGACCTGATTGAAAGACCAGCCTTTATGGCCGATGATGAATGGGGAGTAGAAACTATGCCTATCTTAGCAGGTATGAACTGTTCACTTCATCCATTTATTACGAATAATGAATGTACAGTCTACATTAATGACAACTATTATGTCACTCAAGATGGTCCTCCAATAAAACTCCATAAAACCCCTCCGGAAATTATTATTTTGTAATTGTATAGATAGACTGAGGGATCTGGCTATCCGGATCCTTCAAGGGGACAGCATGTACAAATGAAAAGGGGGACAGAGAGAAATGCGGTTGATTAACAAAGTAATAGATTCCATTATTAACTTCTTAGCTGGGATAGCGGCGGTTCTTATAGGGGCTTTGCTGGTTTCTATTTCATACGCTACTTTCTCAAGATTTTTGTTTAGCGATCCCAAAGCAAGAGTTATAGAATTATCTGCTTATAGCCTTATATATATAACCTTTCTTGCGGCCCCTTGGTTATTGAGAATGAGAGGACATATCAATGTAGACCTAATTCTTATCAATTTAAAAGGCAAGGTAAAAACTGGACTTTATCTAGTTAATGATACGGTCGGGTTTATTATTACCTCTGTCTTATTTTATTTTAGCTATGATATTACAATGAGTAATTATACTGACAATATAAAGATTATGGACTCCGTTGGTACCCCCCAGTTTTTACTATTAATAGCTATCCCAATAGGAAGTTTATTCCTTGCTATTCAATTTCTAAGATTTATTAAAGAAGACTTTGTACTATTAACGCAAAAGAAAGAAGGTGAGCAGTGATGGAATGGTATATAGTTCTCCTTCTTATATTTACTGGCCTGATAGCAATTATGTTCACTGGACTGCCAATCGGTTTTAGTTTCCTAGTAGTCTCGTCCATAGTGATTTTCGGTCTGATGGGAGTATATGGACTAAAGCAACTTGTGCTAGGTATGTATGACAGTCTCAACAGCTTTCCTCTGACCGCCATACCTTTCTTCATGGTTATGGGAGAAGTATTCTATCAGTCAGGTATTGTTACTAGAACACTTGACTCACTCTCTAAGTTTGTGCGCAGAGTCCCTGGAAGATTAAGTGTTATTACTTTGTTAGGAGGAGGAGTCTTTGCAGCTCTTAGTGGTTCTGTCGTAGCCAATACCGCAATGTTCGGTTCTCTCATGCTTCCAGAAATGATGAGAAGAGGATACTCCAAACAACTAACCGCAGGTTCCATTATGGCCTCTGGTGCCCTTGCAATGGTTATCCCTCCGAGCGCTCTTGCGGTCCTTCTAGGAGGAATAGCTGGAATCTCTGTAGGGAAGATATTAATTGGATCTATCCTCCCAGGGATAGTTCTTGTAACCTGTTATATTTCATATGTGATCATATCCTGTATAGTAAAGCCTTCTCTAGCACCAACATATGAAGTAGAGGAGACTTCTCTGAAAGATATGTTTAAGTCAGCTCTAGTTGATATCATGCCATTGATATTAATCTTCCTGTTGGTTATGGGCCTGATTTTCTTCGGGGTAGCTACCCCTACGGAAGCTGCTGCTCTAGGAGCTTTGAGTTCTTATATATTAACCATTCTTTATAGAAAGTTTTCCTTGAAACTTGTTTATAACTCCTTGCTTAACTCTTTAAAAGTCACAGCTATGATTCTCATGATTATCGCAGGTTCAGCAGGGTTTAGTCAGATTCTTGCTCTTACTGGTACAAGTCGTGAAGCGGTGGCAACTGTTCTTTCCTTAGATGTATCTCCTATGGCCGTCCTAATGTTGATGCTGGCTATAGTCATAGTTCTCGGATTTGTAATGGAACAGACTGCTATCATGATGATAACTTTACCTATGTTCATGCCTATAGTATCCGCACTCAATTTTGATCCTGTCTGGTTCGCGGTGCTCGTTCTTATTTGTCTACAAATCGGTCAACTTACGCCTCCTGTAGGATTAGCCCTATTCACGATGAAAGGAGTAGCTCCCCCTGAAGTCACTATGGGTGACATCTACAGAGGAGCTATACCATATGTCCTTTTAGACATTGCTGTTCTGGCCTTACTCATTCTTGTTCCGGTTATTGTAACGTTCCTGCCTAATTTATAGGTTCACAATATGTTAACATATTTATTTATCATTCTTCATTGGTAGGAATGAAAGAATAGAACTATGAGATGAAAGGGAGGTTTTCGTGTAGGGGGAAAACGATATCCAACTGAATCAAAAAAAATAAAATAATAATAAGGAGGAAATTTTAATGGAGATTAGTAAAAAGATTCTTATCGTATTATTTAGTCTAGCTTTAGTAATTAGTTTAGCTGGATGTGCAGCAGGTGGGGATAAAGCACCTCCCGATGCGGCTAACGAAGTAATCACTTTGAAAATCCATAGTGCTTGGGCTGAGAATAATATCTTAAATTATCACATGAAGGATTTCATTGAAAGAGTTGATCAAAAATCCAATGGAACTGTGAAGATTGTCTGGGGTGGTGGTCCGGAAGCGATTCCTGCCTTTCAAATGGCTGAAGCCGTGAAAAACGGCGTGGTGGATATTGCTTGGACTGCCCACACCTATAATATTTCTCATATACCGGTTCTAGAGGGCGTCAAACTTGCAACTTATGATGGAGCAGGATTACGAGATAGTGGCGGGTTCGATTATATAGATTCACTCTATCAAGATACACTTAATACTCATCTTATAGGTCATTCCCTCAATGGTCTCACCTACAACCTTTATACAACCAAGAAAGAGATAAAATCACTGGATGATTTTCAAGGTATGACCATCAGGGCAACACCCGCATACCAGGCATTCGTTGAAGGTCTTGGTGGTTCAGTCGTGAACCTGTCTCTTATACACATCT
>JAGXFZ010000034.1 GCA_024637055.1 Gracilibacter sp.
AATAAATAACAAATCCTAAGAGTAGAAAAGTTAATATCATCATTTCTTAAAACCTCCTGTATAATTGATTACTCATATTATGGAAGAAAAATATGGCACAAATATGACTAGATTATTAAACAAAAAAACCATGAGAATTTCCACTCATGGTTGTGCAATAGAACATGACAAAAACCTCCCTTGTAGAGTGTATTATTTTTTTTAGCCATGTTATTTGTGATTTTTGTTTATACTAAGCTCAAATGAAAAATACTAAGAATAATCATCTTAATGGAGGTCCGTCTTAATGAGCACAAGAAGAAAACCAAAGTGTAGAAAATGGGTTGTTATAAGTGTAATCTTAATTGCTGTCACAAGCTCGGCAGCAGCATATTTATTCCGCACAGCTCCAATACACTATGAAAGTGTCCAAGCCAAGATTGATGACATCTCAACGAGCTACAAGTTTTCTGGGAACGTGGCAACAAAAAATCGACAAGTCGTATTATCTGAAAGAGTGATGCAAGTTTCGAAGATCAATTATCAAGAGGGAGATGTTGTTAAAGAAGGAGATGTATTAATTAACACGACAACTGGAGATGAAATTAAAGCCAAAATCAATGGAGAGATTGTAAACCTAAGCGTAGAAGAAGGTTCACAGATCATGGCTGGTACTGTCCTTATGGAGGTCGTCGATTATGACAACCTTGAAATTGCAATAAAAGTAGATGAATATGACCTTGCTGCAGTAGAGAAAGGCCAAGAAGCCATAGTAACAATAGGTGCTGTTCAAAAAGAGCTGGAAGGAAATCTTAGCAGTATATCTAAAGAAGGAACTGTAATGAATGGAGTGACCTTTTTTACTGCAACGATTGATCTAAGCCAGGATACTAGTCTTAAAACTGGAATGACAGCAGAAGTAACTTTGAAAGATGAACAGGCTGTCGGCGTCATCACACTTCCAATGACCGCCATTCAATTTGAAAGCGATAATACCCCTTATGTTCTTAAGAAAGATGAGAACAATAATATAGAAAAAACGGAGATCACGACTGGTATCAATGATGGTGTAACCGTTGAAATTAAAACTGGAGTAGCTGAAGGCGAAACTATATATTATACCAAGGACGTAGCCACAAACGATTTTCGTTTTGGCGACAGAGAAAGAGATTAAGGTGGTGCTGTGACGTGACAAAAATTCTCAACATGCAAAACATCTCTAAAAGCTATTATATGGGTGAAGAAGAAATAGAAGTTCTACATAATGTTAATCTCACAGTAAGTACAGGGGACTTTTTAGCACTTCTCGGTCCTTCAGGTTCAGGAAAATCGACTATGATGAATATCATCGGCTGTCTAGATGTGGCATCCTCTGGAAAGTATCTTCTTTCAGGTCATGATATTGATGAGCTAGATGAATTTGAACTTGCTAAAGTACGCAATAAAGAAGTTGGTTTCGTCTTTCAAAGCTTTCAACTTTTGCCACGCATGACCGCCATGCAAAATGTAGAGCTTCCGCTTATTTATACTGGTTTGTCCTCTTCAGAACGCAAAAAACGCGCCCAATCGATCCTAGAGCGAATTGGATTAGCTGACAAAATGAAGAATCTCCCTACTCAGCTGTCGGGCGGACAACAACAACGAGTCGCTATAGCACGGGCCCTGGTTACAGAGCCCACTATCCTGCTTGCCGATGAGCCCACAGGAGCCTTAGACCAAAAAACAGGAGCTCAGGTGATGGAGCTTTTTGAAGAACTGAATCGTGATGGTAGAACAATCATCATGATTACCCATGATGAAAATATTGCCCGTCATGCAAGAAGAGTTGTCAATATTCTAGATGGATTTCTGACTGAGAAGGAAGTGATATAGATGCTACTTGAAAGTATTCGGATGTCTTGGGAAAATATTATTACAAACAAGCTCCGTTCGCTTCTAACCATGCTAGGGATTGTAATTGGTGTAGCCTCGATAATTGCCCTGATTACTATTGTTCAGGGTGCAACCAATAGTATTAGCGAAGAAGTGACAGCCCTCGGTGTTAATAAGATTACAGTCAATGTTAGGGGTACCCCTCTCAAACAAGGTCTGAGCGAACAGGATATGGAAAATATTGCCCAAGTCGATAATATAAGTGGCTTATCACCAACAATTCCAGGAACAAGCAATATTGTATATGAAGGTAAGGTCAAAGAAAATGTAGCTGTTCAGGGGAAGAACGAGGTTTATTTTCAATCTGATTCAAGCTTACTTCAGTCGGGGAGACCCATCAACATTCTTGATTTAGAGAGTAAAAATCAGGTAGCTGTTATAGGCGGCGATATTGCCAAGGAGCTTTATTACGGACTTGACCCAATTGGTAGAGATCTGATGATTCACGGTACAACTTATACTGTTATTGGAACACTTACGTCTTCAAGCAGATTTAGCACTACTTCCAACAATGAGGCAGTAATAATCCCTTATACTACTGCCCTTCGCAGCCTTGGTGTCAAACACATTTCAAGTCTCGATGTGTTTCTATTGGATACGAATTTTGCCGATGATACAGTAACTGACATAGAAAGAGTATTACATTCAACTTTTAACTATAAAGAAAATGCTTACTCCATATTTAACATGGGAGATATGATCGAATCTTTTCAATCCATGATGTCTATAATGTCCCTACTACTTGCCGGTATTGCTGCTATTTCTCTCGTAGTGGGTGGTATCGGGATTATGAATATGATGTTGGTATCTATCACGGAACGCACCACTGAAATTGGATTACGTAAGGCCTTAGGTGCAACTCCGAATACAATCCAACTGCAGTTTATAATTGAAGCTATTTTCCTCTCTATCTTTGGAGGGCTCTTAGGATTGATTGTCGGAAGTTTAGTTGCTTATATTGCTACAATTTTGATTGGGGTAGGTTTTTCTATCCAATTATCCACCATAGCGCTTGCGCTAGGGTTTTCCGCAATTGTTGGTATTGTATTTGGGTACACACCGGCTAGAAAAGCAAGCAGATTAAATCCGATAGACGCTCTGAGAAGCTTATAACCAAAAAAAATTATGTATACTTTCAGAATATTCAAACTAATTCCTTATATTTCTGATATAATGAAAAAAAGAAAAAGGAGGGAATTTAAAATGGATGGATTGAATAATTTTAGATGCACCTCATGTGATGTTTGTGGTGATGAAAGAACTTCATTAAGGCTTAGCTATCAATTGATGTTCACCAGAGAATTAGATGATGAGGTAATTATTGATGATGTTAACTGGTGCGTATGTGAAGATTGTCTCCCAATGGTTGGTCATGACAATGAATAAGAAAATCTTACAATATGGGCTAAGGAGCATACTCCTTAGTCTATTTTTTTCATAGTTTAACTGGAAAATGTGAAAACTCCTCTTAGATATGATATTCTAGGACTATTCGTTGTTTTTGATATCTTCTGGGAGGAGCACAATCCATGACTGTTTTTAATATTTCCGAACAAGAAATTCGGGAAGTTGCCTGTAATAAAAAGACTTATGAATTGGGTCTAGCCTATGCCTTAAGCAGAAAAGTAAGCAATTTTATCTTTGCCCCGGAAAAAGGTCTGATTTCTGCGGATGTAACCGGTAATTGGTATTACGATGTACGGATTGTCCTTCATAATAACGGTTCAGTGCATTCATTTCACTGTACTTGCCCAGCTTATGCAGAATATGCAGGAGCCTGCAAGCATATTGTTGCCGTCTTAAAAACTGCCCAGTCTAAACTGTCTGGATCTAATCCAGCTCTTGCAGAATCTAAACGTGCAACCTCAGAATTTATTGATTTTTTCACAAAGCACCAAGAAATTACTAGGGAAGAACTAAAACTTGAAATAGAGCTTCAAATCAATATCGGTCGTCAAGTAGTTGCCCACTTACAGCTTAAAGTAGGTCTTGAACGTCTCTACATTGTAAAGGATTTAAAAGAATTCTTATCCGCAGATAAGAATGGTCACTCTTTGGAATTTGGTTTGAAGTTTACTTACGATTCAACACGACACACTTTCAAAGAAGAGGATAAACGCGTTATTACCATGCTTCAAGACATGTTGAATCAGTATGAAGCAATTCATGAAATTAGTGGCTCCTTTTATCCAACTTATTTGACCTCCCCATTCACGAAAAAACCTTTTATATTAAGTAGATATTATCTGGGCAATTTATTAGATGCTTTAGGCGATAAAGATTTTACTTTATCAGTCAATTCAACCAAAGCAATCGGCTCCAGCAGTCCTCGCTCGACTCAGGTTATACGAGAGGAAATCCCTTTAGACTTCTCTATAGAAGCGAACGACCAAGACTTGTCACTAGCATTGAAAAGCACCCTTCCCTTTCAGCTTACAGCTGATGGTCGTTATTATATTTATAATCAGGAGGTATATCTGGCTTCTCCTGAACAAAAAGAGTTCCTCCCCAACCTTATCAAAGCTTTACCTGGGAAAGTAAGTCCTACAATTCTCTTTCCAGCAAATCAGAAAGGTATATTTGCCTCGGAAGCCTTACCCTTTATTGAAAAAATTGGTTCTGTATCTATCGCGCCGGATCTGGCTAATAAATTTATCAGGGAAGACCTAGAAACCAGGATTTTTTTTGACAGGATGGGTGAAAACGGTATCTCAGCACGCTTAGAATTTCACTACGGAGATATCATAATCAATCCATTTGCTGCCAAAGAAGAAACTTCAAGCACTTCCCCATCCCATGATTATATTCTTATCCGAGATATTAATCAGGAAAGAAAGATTTTCGATATCCTTGAACAAGCAGATTTCATCGTTTCCCAAGGCAAAATCAACCTTGAAGACGATGAGAACATCTTTGATTTCACGGTAAAGTGGCTTCCACAGCTTCAAGAATTGGCAGAAACCTTCTATTCCGATGACTTTAAACTAAAGATACGAACGTCTACTAGTTTTTCCGGACGCATACGTTTGGACGAATCTTTAGATATGTTGGAGATATCCTTTCAATACAGCGACATTGATCAAGCTGAAATGGCGGATATCTTTCATTCCTTGAAGATGAAGAAAAAGTACTACAGACTGCGTGACGGATCCTTTCTTGATCTAAAGCAACCGGAGCTAGAATCAATGGCTCAGCTCTTAGACCATTTAGATTTTAAGGCGGATGATATAAATAACCAGGTCCTCCATCTTCCTAAGTTCAGAGCTATGTATATCGATAGCTTTTTGCGACAGGTTAATCTGCCTGGAATCCAACGCAACAAGGCTTTTAAACAATTGGTTCAAAGCATCTTAGAACCCCAGGACGGAGAGTTTGAACCTCCGTCATCGTTACAAGATGTATTACGTGATTATCAGAAAACAGGCTTTAAATGGTTAAAAATATTGGCTTCTTACGGCCTAGGGGGTATTCTCGCTGATGACATGGGGTTAGGGAAAACCTTAGAGGTTCTCGCCTTTATTCTATCGGAGAAGCCTACTACCTCCCCCGCTCTTGTCATTGCTCCAACCTCCCTAGTTTATAACTGGCAAGCTGAAGGGGAAAAATTTACTCCCCAATTGAATATTCTCGTAGTCGAAGGAACTCCCCAGGAACGTCAAGAAAAGTTAACTACCATTGACCAGTTTGACTTGGTCGTGGCATCATATGCTGTCTTGCGACGGGATATTGAGATGTTTTCTAAAACTGATTTTTCCTACTGTTTCTTAGATGAAGCTCAAAACATTAAGAATCCTCAGACTTTAAACTCTAAATCAGTACAACGTATCAAAGCTAAAGGCTACTTCGCTCTAACAGGAACTCCAATAGAAAACTCCTTATCCGAACTCTGGTCGCTATTTAACTTTTTTATGCCGAGCTATCTACTTTCTCACCAGGAATTTCATAAGAAGTACGCCATCCCCATTACCAAAGGAGATAACCAAGCTCTCCTAGAATTAAGTCGACACACCAAACCATTTATTCTCCGCCGGCTTAAAAAGGATGTCTTAAAAGAACTGCCGCCTAAAATTGAGACGCAACTTAATGCTTCCTTAACTGAAGAACAAAGGAAAATATACTTAGCTTATTTACAGCAAACCAAGACTCAAATTGCACAGGAACTAGCAACTTCAGGTTTTGCTAAAAGCCATATAAAGATTTTAGCTGCTCTAACTAGACTCAGGCAGATATGCTCTCACCCTGCAATGTTTATTGATAATTACACAGGAGAAAGCGGAAAAATGTTGCTCTTCCAAGAAATTGTCGCCGATGCTTTAGCTGGTGGGCACCGAGTTCTGGTCTTTTCCCAGTTTACTTCCATGCTAGATATCATCCGCGATGACTTAAACTCAAAGAAGATTGAACACTTCTACCTCAGCGGTTCGACCAAAGCTATAGAGCGGACACAAATGGCCCAAGCCTTTAATAACGGCCAAGGCCAAGTATTTCTAATTTCGTTGAAAGCCGGCGGAACTGGTTTAAACCTTACGGGTGCCGATACTGTCATTCATTTCGACCCTTGGTGGAATCCGGCTGTGGAAGACCAGGCTACAGACCGCGCTCATCGCATAGGCCAGAATAATTCGGTGCAGGTAATTAAGCTTATAACGCAAGGAACAATTGAAGAAAAAGTAAACGCTCTTCAGTCCAGAAAGAAGAAACTGATTGATTCTGTCATCCAGCCCGGTGAAACTATGCTTACCAAGCTAACTGAGCAAGAACTGAAAGATATCTTCGAAATAAATTAACGTAGGTATTAAAAATTTCAACCTTAGTTTTTAGATAAGCTGAAGCCATCTGAATATCGTCATTATAAAGAGTAGTATAGCCGATGAGATTATTGCATACCGTCCATTCCACCCCGGACCGACTTGTAGAGGTGACCGCTCAGCTAGACCTGCGACAGTAATTATTGTGGCAGACGAAGGTGACATAGTAATCCCCATAGCCCAGGTGATTGCCAAAAGCATTGCCATGTAGGTAGGGGTCACTCCATACGCTGAGGCTTTAACTGTCCCTCCGATAATGGTAATGGTAACAATAGGATGTACTCCTATAGCAGAAATCATAAGACCAAGAACAATGATGACAATGGACATCAATGTAACGTTATCACCTACAAACCAAAATAGGATCTGAGGCACATAATCTCCTAATCCTGAATAGGTAATGCTAGAAGCAAACAAGCCAGCTCCAACAAACAAAATGATCTCGTTCTTCAAACCAGGAACGCTATTATGTAAATAATTTCCTCTAAATTCTCGCCACAGAATAGGTAATCTAGAGATAATGGTCAACCAGATAATGGGAAATAGGATCGCGGCAATCGATACCACAACTATGGTTTGAATTCTTGTGTACAGCGAAATAATTGCAATCGCTGTTATTAAAATAATCCCGAAAATGCACAGCTCAATTACTTTGCGGTAATTAATGACACTATCGGATATCAATGCAGTATCTGGGGCAGAGTCAAACTGTTCTCCTTTGCTACTTCTCTCTTCTATCATTGTCATTATATAACCAATCATTCCTGCAATTACACCGCTTAAGAAAGCAAATGGGAAAAACAAATACCACGTTGCACCGGTTAATTGAATAATCAAGGCAATGGATGCCATGGTTGGTGACCATATCGTACAAGTAGCAAACCCTCGGGTGATGGCTTTGCTGAGGATCTTTTTATTGGCACTTAGATTACTTGCTTTGCTAATTTCATGTACAAGAGGAACAACGGCTAAATTAACTAAGATGCCTACAAAGGCTGATATAAAGCTAACAAGAATGTAAAATCGGCTATAGGTATTGACGAAGCGCTGAAAAAAAGCTTGTAGCGCTTCAAAATAGCCACCGAACTGGATTGGGATTCTCAATAATGGTACTAGGGTGAACATTACAACAAGATAGAGATTGGCCTCAATCGCCTGTTCCCATATGCTAAAAGGGGCATTGTAAGTCAAAAGGATAAGGATACTTAGGACAATAGAAATATATGCAATGATTTTTGAAGAACCTGTAGCAACCAAGAGGCTAAGTACAATTACGATCACAATTAAAACTAATGTAAGATGATTTATCCAAACAGATTGAATAAATAAATTGCTTAAATACACAATAGCTAAACTAAAGGTAAGTAGACTACGAATACGCGTAAGGAGACTTCCAATCATTTTAACTTCCTTATAACTTTCTTTTAATCTTTCTGTTTGAGACATATTCCACCTTGAATCCTTTTAGGCTTTGTCGCACCGTAGCTGCCATAAATCCAAAAAATATAAGTGACCATACTCCACCAGTTAATATAATCCCCAGCATAATTCTGAAAACATCAGGCCACAAGAAGGGACGACTAATGAGATAAAGTACGTAAAGAATAGCCGACAGGAAACCCCCTTCAAATTTAAGTACAGGGATGCTTTCCACCATGGAGATCAGCTCTACTGGTGGGAAAAGATAGCTGAGGCTTAAACCTAATAAGAGTAAAAATAACATATTAGTTAGATACATAATGAAAGATGCACCGGGAGAAATACGCATTTGGGGTTTATCGGGGTTATACCGGGCATTATGAATAGAATAATAAAGGCCTATCGAACTAGACCCCAGACTTAGGAGCACAGCTGCCAAGGCAAGAAGAAGAATTAGAGAGGCTGAAAATCCTACTGCTATAGAAGTGCCAACCAGTAAAGCTTCCATCAATATCAACGTGGGCAAAACTGCAGCTATAAGTTTTCCCCATACTACTGGCCACCCGGCCAAAGGAACACTGCTTAGGATCCAATCGGATTCCCCTTCCCT
Source organism: Gracilibacter sp. (assembly GCA_024637055.1). Lineage (GTDB taxonomy): Bacteria > Bacillota > Desulfitobacteriia > Desulfitobacteriales > Syntrophobotulaceae > Gracilibacter. The sequence continues at coordinate 8,749 of JAGXFZ010000034.1, forward strand.
GCCAAAAGATTGTAAAGCCATATTCCCGCTGAACATGATGGTGTACATGATGAGAACGGCTATTAAGGAAGAAAAACCGCTTTTTGAAGAGGTGAACAAATATTGGCCCACAAAAAATGCCATAATGGTCAGAGGCATAAGATAGCCAAACCATTCCCTGGTGTCGCGTTTCAACGAAAGCAAATCTTTTTTGGCAACCGCCCACGTTCCCACCCAGGAAGGGGCTTGGGGGATAACTTTATCCGCGTATATAAAAGAGTACTTGGGTAAAGTATTGTCCGCCGTACTATTTTTGTTCTTTATTTGGGATGTGTGCTTCTTGCGGCCCCTGCCCCCTTCTCCCTGGCTAAGAGAAATGAAGCCTTGACGGAATCCTCGTTCTAAAAGGATCATAGCCATCAGGAAAAGCAACACACTTAGCAATACGATTAAGATGCTCCATCCGAGTCCAGCGAGGAAGCTTCCTGATATTCCTTTAACTAAAGCAAGTGAAGCCCATCCCCACGGAAAAAAATTCATAATCTCCAACATCTCTTCTTTTCCTGTCAGCCAAGAACCTATATTCATATCTTCCTGACTGTTTAAGAGCAAATTAGGAATCTGAACCACCAGGACAATTATAATGCCGGCTATCGCACCAATAAAACCCATTGCTTCTTTACTGCGATGGGGCGGGACAATGCGCATAACCAGTATATTGATCAATTCTGCAAGGGCTGCACCTAAAAGCCACAGACCACACCCAACTAAGAAGACAAGGAAATAATAGAACGCACCTGCCTGAAAGAGCAGTCCATAGAAAATCCCTGGCAAGAAAGCAAATAAAATGGCAATTAATAAATTGCTTCCGAGAACAGAGAGAGATTTAACGGCAAAAACAGCTTTGAGTGAAACAGGTGACATGAAAAGAAGTTCTAAATCATCGGACATATAAAGCGCAGCAAAAGCTGCAGTAATGCCAAAGAAAATCTGACTGGCCATTCCTACCATAAATAATAAGCTAAGAAAACCCTGGGCTGCTTGAGGCGGCATTGCTTCCAAAGTTCCATAGGCGATAGAACCTAGACTAGCCAACAGAGACAAAAAGATTAAGCTAATGACTAGTATTCCGACCAAGGATCTCTTACGTCGTTGCCGTAGACTATTTAAGCTTACCCGTACTTGGTTTCTTAGCAATAAATTAAAATCTTGAAGGAAAGACATTATTCCTCCTCCAAACTTTTAATTAATTCGGCACTTTCCTTACCACCCGTAAGCTCTAGGAAGATATCTTCCAAACTTTCCTCGCCATGTCCAATTTTCCGGCGTAATTCTTCAGGGCTACCCTGTGCTATGAGTACACCAGCATTGAGGATTCCGACACGGTGACACATTCTTTCAGCAATCTCCAGAATATGAGTTGAGACGAATACTGCTGCCCCCTGTTTGGCTAATTCCTGGAGGATATCCTTTAAAAGACGGGCACTGGCTGGATCAAGTCCAACCGTAGGTTCATCGAGCAAAATAACCTTAGGCTGGTGAATCAGTGCTGCTGCCAGCACCACCTTCTGACGCATACCATGAGAATAGCTTTCTAACAGCTCATCTGATCTGTCTTGGAGTTCGAACATATCTAGAAGCTGTTCTGCTTTTTCTTGAGCGATATCTTTTGGTACGCGATAAAGCGAAGAGATAAGAATCAGAAATTCCTTTGCCGAAAGCTTATTGTATAGTTTAGGTTGGTCGGGTACATAAGCCATTACGGCTTTTGCCTCAATTGGCCGTTTCCTAATATCATAACCACATATAAAAACTTCTCCTTCTGTAGGATTTAACAAGCCTGTCAACATTTTTATTGTAGTTGTTTTGCCTGCACCGTTAGGTCCAAGAAAACCAAATATTTCCCCACCCTTAACCTCTAAATTCAGGTCATTTACCACCGATACAGATCCATACTTTTTCATCAAATGATTTGTCTTGATTAAGACATTCTCCATTAATCGTGCCTCCCGAAATTATATGATTACTAAATATATAAAGAAATAAATCTATGCTGGAACTACTTCTAACCAATAATTATCTGGATCATTGATAAAGTAAATACCCATTCCTTTATTCTCATAACAAATACAACCCATCTTTTTATGGTGTTTATAGGCTGCTTCGAAATCATCTACGATGAAAGCCAGATGAAATTCATTTTCTCCTAAATTGTAAGCATCCGTTCTATCTCGCAGCCAGGTTAACTCCAGGGTATGCTTGGAAGAACCATCACCTAAGTAAACAAGGATAAACTCTCCACTCTCTGGAGCAAATCTTTTGACCTCGACAAGTCCTAAAGCTTCTTTGTAAAAACTAAGGCTTTTTTCTAGATCCAAGACATTGAAATTATTGTGTGCAAATCTAAAATTCATGATTAACCCCTTTCCGATATCTTAAATATCAATAAATTTTCTGGTATGATGATAAAGTGAAACTTCTATCAGTAGGGGTTTTCTTCATCCCCTACTGATAGTTAGTTGAACTTATCAGGAACTTAGCGTCCGTTATCCCCCACTTAAAAGAAGTGGGGGTCTTACGGACGGTTAGTGCGTGATAAAGAATATTCCGAAGTCATTATACTCTGGTTCAGATAAAATTTGTAGTAAAAATCTAAGTGAGGTGTTCTATATGACCAATCAAGAAATCAAAATTCAATATCTTTATCACAGTGGTTTTCGCGTCGAAATCAAAAACTATATCTTCATCTTCGATTATTTCCAAGGCAATGTCTGTTTGGGAGAAAAAGATACAATTGTCTTTTCTTCTCATGGTCATCCTGACCATTTTAACCTACAGATATTCGAATGGGAGGATTATAATCCTAATATCAAATACATTTTAAGTCATGATATCAGTATAGAGCAAAAAAAGGAGAACATTTTTGTAATGCTCCCCTATGATGAGATACAAGTTGACGATGTGAAGATAAAAGCTTTTGGCTCTACGGATTTAGGTATCTCTTATTTGATTCATTACGCTGGAATTTCCATATTTCATGCTGGAGATTTAAATTGGTGGTATTGGTGGCAAGATGTTCCGGATGAAATCGCAAAAGCTGAAGTTCAATTCAAGGCAGAAGTTGCTAAGATTAAAGGTGAATCTATTGACATCGCCTTCTTCCCTGTCGATCCAAGGTTGGAACATAAGTATTGCGTAGGTGCCGATTACTTCATCCAAGAGATTGCCCCCAAGGTATTAATTCCAATGCATTTCGGAGATAATTTGGAAGTCTCCAATCGATATGCAGAAAGAATGAAGGATAGTCCGACAAGAGTAATTCGGATTGCTGAAAAAGGTCAGGAGATTATACTTTAGTACTCATTATTTTACAACCAAACCTAGTAAGCTGGAAAGAGCGACCGCTTGCATAGCAGTTACGATTACACCGTTAATATCATTGATATTAACGCCAATTCCTTCAATATCACAACTCGTAAAATCTATTCCTTTAAGATTTGTAAAGTTCATTTGAGATTGTAGAAGATTACACTCCTGAAATTCAACATTTGAAAATAATGAGTTTTTAAAATCCGAAAAAATTACCAAGAATGCAACTTTCTTACAATTCGAATAGCTAAAAAAGGAATATTGGCCATTACAATTTTCGAAAGTAACATCTCTTAGTGTCGCTTCACTTAAATTAATACCGATAATTTTACAATTTACAAATTCTACTCTATGCAAAGTTAATTAGGTAAACTAAAATATAGTTAATCAGTTAATCAGTTAAACATTCGCTGGATTGCTTATTATTCTTGTTAAGGAATAAGGCGATTATTTACCTTTGTAAATATCGAATTATTGCGTATATGAGAGGAAGAACTTAGGAAAACGGACTTGATTATGAACGGGTTTTCATAAATTTCACCTTGTTAGAAGTCTACATTTTTCAGGAGGGTCAAAAATGGACAATTACAAAAAAAATAGCTTAACATTAATAGGAGCTGTTTCATTGGGAACAGGAGTTATGATTGGAGCTACCATCTTTGCATTATTGGGACAAGTAGCAGAACTTTCTGGCGAGTGGTTCCCATTCATATTCTTGGTTGGAGCAATTTTAGTGAGCTTCAGTTCATACTCCTACATAAAAGTATCTAATGCCTATCCCTCTTCGGGGGGTGTCGCCATGATTTTAATAAAAGCTTACGGTAAAACCACCATTGCAGTAGGCTCGGCTTTGTTAATGGTGTTTGCCATGATTATAAACCAAAGCCTGGTGGCTCGTACTTTTGGCACCTATACCATGCAGATTTTTGACAGAAACACAGGAAGTTTTTGGGTTCCTTTGTTAGGGGTATTATTATTAGTAGTGACCTTCTTGATAAATATTGCAGGAAATAAGACCGTACAAAGAATGTCACTAATTATGGCTATTTTAAAAGTAGGTGGAATTGCGGTTTTTGCCTTGGGCGGACTATGGGTAGCGGGATTCTCATTTAAATCGGCAATCCCTTCCGGAGTGTCAGAAGAACTCAGCATCGCAAGCTATTTAGGAGCTTTTGCCCTCACTACACTTTCCTTTGCAGGCTTTACTA
>JAGXFZ010000035.1 GCA_024637055.1 Gracilibacter sp.
ATTAACCTTAGTATGTTTGGTTTAGTTATCCAAGTTTTAAAGACACCTGATGTGGCTGACATGGATCGTTCAGGAACCATTTGTCCCGGAGAGAGTATTCTGCTAGGTGCTGCCTTAGCCCTAGATGCCTTCGCATCTGGCATGGCAGTAACTATGACTGGTTTTCCGTACTATGTCATCGGATTAGTCGCTGTCATGACATCAGTAATGATTTGGGCTGGCCAGATGCTTGTAGGGAAAATACCCAAGGATTTTTTATCTAAGGTAGAATATTTGCCGGGGATGGTTTTAATAACCATAGGAATGTTAAAAATACTATGAGGTGCAAAATGTTAAAGATAGGGCTCACAGGTGGAATAGCCAGTGGAAAAACATCTGTCGCTAGTTGGTTTGCAGACAAAGAAATTAGAGTATTTGACGCTGATAAGGCAGTTCATAGTTTATATTCCCAAGAGAAGATTATATCCTCAATAAGAAATGTATTCGGTGCTGAATATATTCAGGAAGGCCTTGTCAACCGTTCGAAATTAGGTACTTTCGTGTTCAAGTACAAAGAAGCAATGGCGAAACTAGAAGAAATAATCCATCCTTATGTCCGTGAAGAAATGGTGAAGAGCATTGCGGATGCAGAAAGAGAAGGGGAAAAGATTATAATTCTTGATCTTCCTCTTCTTTTTGAAACGAATTGGACAAGTTATGTTGATGAGATTTGGACTGTATATATACCCCTAGAAGTTCAAATTCAACGATTGACTCAAAGAAATAACTTTACAAGAGAAGAAGCTAGCCAACGTATTTCATCCCAACTATCCTTAGAATATAAGGCTGATAATTCAGATAGAGTGATAGATAATTCTGGTAGTTGGACAGAAACAGAATTCGAGTTAACAGAAATATGGGATAGAATAACCAAATTATAGGATAAAAAGTAAAAGTAAGAATATAACTGTATAAAGATAAGAATTACAAGCTGGGATGGATGTGTTTTGTTTATTAGAAAAAAGACCATTAAGAGAACAATAGTAGCATTACTATTGCTCTTGCTCATTGTTACAGTGTTTAAGCATAACCTGATAGAAAAGATATTATACCCCTATCCCTACAAGCAGACTGTAGAAAAATATGCTATTGAATATGGGGTAGATCCATATTTGGTGATTTCTATTATCAGGGAGGAAAGTCGCTTTCGAACCCAATCCGTTTCTTCTAAAGGAGCCACTGGATTAATGCAACTCATGCCTGATACAGCGAAAGAGATCGCTGTCTGGCTGGGAGAAGACTATGAAGAGGTAGACTTGACCAAACCGGATGACAATATCCGCTATGGTACTTGGTATTTTGCTACTCGGAGTAAAGAGTTCTCCGGGAATATAATTATTACTCTTGCCTCCTATAATGCCGGCATCGGGAGAGTTAAAGGTTGGCTGGAGGAATCACCTAAAGAAACTAACAATTTCTTGATTGAGGATATACCGTATAAAGAAACGAGAGAGTATGTGCAGAAAGTTCTGAAGAGTTATGGGAAGTATAGTGAGTTGTATGGGGAAAGAAAATAAGTAACATCCTTATTGAAGTTTAGGATGTTACTTGTATAGAGGGGTATGTTTTTGACCATAATCCAGAATATACGTACAATGAATTAGAAATCTTGTTAAGAGTAAGAAGGTTGATGAAACAGTTAGACTGTGCTACTATCGAATAAATCAAACGTCAGAATGGGACTAATCATCGAGATGAGATTAGTCCATTTTTTTTGTATTAGGAAAGAAAAAGTTGAAGTAACTATAAAGAAAGAGGTAAAGAATGATGGGAGGTTATGTGGACTATTTTTTGTTTTTTACCTTTTATTCGTTTTGTGGATGGGTGCTGGAAACAAGCTTTGCAAGTATAAAACGAAAAATGTTCATCAATCGGGGTTTTTTAGCCGGATTTTTCAGCCCTATTTATGGTTTTGGTGCGATTTTGGTTGAGTTATCCTCGAGAAGGATCGCTGCTGTTTTCGAACATAATATTACATCATTAATAATAAGTATCTTGTTAGCAGTTATTCTGGCTACTGCTTTGGAATATATAACAGGGCTCATTTTAGAGAAGATATTCAACTGCAAATGGTGGGATTACAGCGACAAATTTGCCAATATTCATGGATATATTTCCTTGCAATATTCGCTCATTTGGGGTTTCTTGGCTTTTGTGCTGTTGTATGCTGTACATCCTCTAGTCTCGGAGATAATTTTCTCCATACCGGCATCAGTGAAAGGTTATGTCGGGATCATATTTTTTGTATATTTCCTAGCTGATACGGCAAAATCAGTGTATAATGCACTAGATCTAAGAGAAGTCATAGTCAATTATGCAAACTTACCAGAGAATAAATATTATGAAAAAATACTTAGATATAAACGATTATTTCTTGCATTCCCACGCTTGCTGGCCTTAAATGCCAGTATTATAAACCGTGATGTAAGGAGCATTCTAAATGATAGATTTGATAAAATTAAGATTGACTTTAAAAACAAATTCCAATAGGTATGATGAATTTAAAGAGTGCATCATTGATTTAACTTCCAATGAAAAGATAATATCGATGGAGAATTATCTCCAACATGGTAATATCACGTGTCTTGAACACTGTATATCTGTATCTTACCTAAGCTATCTGAACTGCAGGCTTCTAGGACTGGACTACCGTTCAGCAGCTAGAGGGGGATTGCTTCATGACTTCTTCCTGTACGACTGGCACATAACAAAACCGCAAAAGGGATTGCATGGATTTACACATCCCTATGCGGCCTTGAAAAATGCGAATAAGCATTTTGTATTAAGTAATATTGAAGAGGACATTATAGTGAAGCATATGTGGCCTTTAACGGTAAAAACACCAAAATATCAGGAAGCATTCGTTGTGGCGTTTCTGGATAAATATTGCGCGTCTAGGGAGATCCTTGGCAACAAGGAAAGCGTTTACAGACTTAAGAGGGAAGTGTTGGATTGATGCTCATGGTGGTCAAATTGGTTTTCAAGAAATAGAATAGTCACACCTTCTCAATTACCGCTCCCTCAGAATCTATATCTAGAGCGAGAGAACTCGATGGCAACGATTTATTAGCCAGCGCTTCTTTCATACTATCTGCAACTTTCTGCTCTGAGCCTTCGGGGCAGAAAGCAAGAAGGGTAGGGCCGGAGCCACTTAAGGCGGCACCATAGGCACCGGCAGCGAGAGCTGCCTTTAAAGCTTCAGGCATACCAGGTATCAAAGACGCTCTCTGGTTTTGGTGGATCCTGTCCTGGGTAGCAATGGATAGCAAGTCGTAGTCTTCATTGATTAAAATATCTACCAAAAGTCCAACCCGAGATGTGTTGAAAATCACATCATTTCTGGACACGGTAGAAGGTAGTATTCTTCTAGCCTTTTCGGTCTCTACTAGGATATCGGGAATGACGACAACTGTTTTGAATTTAGGATGTTTAGCCAAAATTCTTGGCACAACAGTGTTTTCAGCCATGACGGTAAGTGTAATACCACCATAAATCGCAGGGGTGACGTTATCGGGATGGCCTTCTATTTCATTAGCTAGCTTAAGTAGCTCAAAACGGTCTAAGGGAAAATCTTCTAAGGCATTTGCTATCATCAATCCACCTACGACAGCAGTAGAACTGCTACCCAAACCTCTTGCAGGAGGGACGAAATTATTCAGGGTTATTTTTAACGGATGTGGTTTACGGTCTATTTTCTGCCAGAGAAGACAGGCGGATTTCCATAACAAATTTTCTTTATTTTTAGGAATGTTATTTGTATAGTCTCCAGTAAGGTTAATGACCAATTCATCGTTTTCTTCGACAGTGATATAATTGTAAAGTTTTAAGGCAAGACCCATACAATCAAATCCTGGTCCAAGATTTGCTGAAGTTGCAGGTACTTTTACTTGAAACATCTTGTCCTCCATCTAATCTAATAGTTGTCTCAAAAATATTATTTGAGTTTGAACAAAAATTCAATGATTAGAAACCGTTAGTCTCCATACGGATTACATTATAAATCTTATCTAGTTTACTGTAAGAATTAAGAGAGGCTACTGCTTGCTTTAACTGACTTTCTTTGCAGGGATGGGTTACGAGTACGATTTCAGCTTTCTCGTTTGATCGTGGTTTCTGGATGATAGAGGCAAAGCTTATTCCTGCTTCTGCAAAAAACAATGCAAGAGAGGCAAAAACTCGTGGTTCATCCTTTACTTTCACCCTTATATAATAGCCTGTAGTAAAGTCATCTGATGATTTGATAGGGTAATTTCTGTAAGAGTCACAATCGGAAAGACCTACGGATTTTGATTCTAGATTACGTGCTATTTGGATGATATCAGAAACTACCGCACTTCCGGTTGGAAGAGAGCCTGCTCCCTTACCATAGAACATTGTTTCCCCCACAGCATCGCCAACTACATAGATAGCATTATAGACACCATTAACCGTTGCTAGAGGGTGGTTCTTAGGTAATAGGGCAGGGTGTACCCTTACTTCTATACCGTCTTCTTGGTTTTTAGCTATAGCTAATAGTTTGATAACACAGTTAAGTTCATCAGCATATTTAATATCTTCTTTGGAAACTTTTGAGATACCTTCTGAGAAAACATCATCGATGGTTACTCTAGTATTGAAAGCAATGGTGGAAAGGATGGCCAGCTTGCGGGCAGCATCAAGACCTTCTATATCAGAGGTCGGATCTGCTTCAGCGTAACCAAGCTCTTGGGATTCTCGGAGAACCTCATTATAATCTCGGCCTTTATCAGTCATATCGGATAAGATATAGTTTGTCGTACCATTGATTATCCCTATTAAGGAAGAAATCCTATTGGCAGTAAGAGATTGTCTTAAGGCAGCGATGATTGGGATACCACCGGCTACACTGGCTTCATAATAAAGATCACGTTTATTTTTCTGGGCTACCTCAAATAATTCTTGGCCGTGAGCAGCGAGTAAATCCTTGTTAGCGGTTACGACATTCTTGCCATTGTTTAAGGCTGTTATAATATAGGTGCGGGCGGGTTCGATACCCCCCATAGCCTCTACAACGATATCAATTTCGGGATCATCCAGGATATCCGAGACCTTATCTGATAGAAGGATATCTTTGCTAAGATCTCTTGTCTTGGCAAGATCCTGGACCAATGCTCTTTTAACTTTAATGTCTGCTCCAGTTCGGGTATTGATATCGAAACTATTCTTTTGTAGTATGGATGTTACCCCACTTCCAACAGTACCAAGACCTAATAATCCGATGTTAATCTTTCTCATATAGTATACCTCCGCGACACGCGCACAAATGTTTTCATACAGTGGACATTATAGCAATGTATGGCAAATTTATCAAGGGTAATATTTTGATATCTTGACACTTATAACTGTAACATATACACTTAAGGATATATATTATATGTCATATAACACAATCCAATATAGCCTTTAAATGAATGATTTAGCAACACAGTTTCACTCTAAATAAATGTTCCCAAGCCCGTTAGGAAAGTTTCGGACGGAACTTCCCGGGTTTTTTTATATAAAATAGTATTCCAAGAAATTTTAAAATAATTAAATGTGTTATTGAGAGGGGACCAAAAAATGGTTATTTATTGTAATGGGAAGTTCGTTGACAGTCAGGATGCTACAATTTCTGTATTTGATCATGGATTCCTTTATGGTGATGGTGTTTTTGAAGGAATCAGAGCTTATAACGGCAAGGTATTTAAATTAAAAGAACATATTGACAGACTTTATGAGTCAGCTGATGTTATCCTCTTGAACATCGGAGTGAGCCGTCAGGAAATGATGGAAATCGTAATGGAAACCATTCGCCAAAACAAGCTTACAGATGCTTATGTCAGATTGATCGTTTCTAGGGGTTCAGGGGATTTAGGTTTAGATCCACGCAAGTGCCCTACTTCAGGAATCTATTGTATCGCTGGAAACATCGTTTTATTTCCTCAAGCTATTTACGATGCAGGACTGGAAATAGTGACAGTATCCACCCGACGCAATAATCTCAATGCCTTAAATCCTAGAATTAAATCTTTGAATTACCTTAATAATATTCTGGCGAAGATAGAAGCCAATAGAGCTGGTGTGATGGAAGCTTTAATGCTTAATCAAGAAGGATATGTTTGTGAAGGTACCGCAGATAATATCTTTATTGTTAAAGATGGCGTATTAATTACTCCGCCTATCCATGCAGGTATCTTGAAAGGAATCACCCGAGATACAGTTATCGAACTTGCTAAAAAAGATGGTATACCTGTGGTGGAAGAACTATTTACACTTCATGATGTTTATACAGCTAATGAATGTTTCTTATCAGGAACTGCAGCCGAATTGATTCCTGTAATAGGTGTTGATTCCAGAACTATCTCTGATGGTAAACCAGGTCCTATGTTTAAAAAGCTACTTGCTGATTTCCGTAATCTTACCAAGATTGAAGGAGAAGTTTTATAACTTATCAGTTTATTAACGTAATTATCTCTTTATTATAGAAAGGAAGCTAGCTTATGTATAGTGATGTTGTAAAAAAAGGAGTAGACAGGGCCCCACACAGGTCTCTTTTTAAGGCGCTTGGGTTAACCGATCGTGAAATTGAAAAACCTTTGATTGGGATAGTCAATTCATTTAATGAGTTAGTTCCCGGACATTTGCATCTGCGCCAGATTTCTGAAGCAGTTAAAACAGGAGTTAGGGATAATGGCGGAACTCCTCTGGAATTCCCCACAATCGGCGTCTGTGATGGGATTGCTATGGGACATGTGGGAATGCATTATTCATTAGCTAGTCGTGAACTGATCGCTGATTCTATTGAAATAATGGCCAAGGCACATGGTTTAGATGCTTTGGTATTCATACCTAGCTGTGATAAAATTGTACCAGGCATGCTTATGGCTGCCATGAGACTTAACCTTCCTTCTATTGTGGTTAGTGGAGGGCCTATGCTCCCAGGTCGTTTTGAAGGCAAAGAGGTTAATCTTATTTCAGTGTTTGAAGGAGTTGGCAAGGTTCATAGCGGACAAGAGAATGAAGAATGGTTAAAAGGTCTTGA
>JAGXFZ010000036.1 GCA_024637055.1 Gracilibacter sp.
GTAGTATAGACTACACTTTTTCCATTTTTTATAATAATCATAGAATTCGCTATTTCATTCTATGATTGTTGCTTTTTCTTACAGGCAACCACGACATGCTTCAGTAGAATCGCCGTTGTGATCGAACCTATCCCTCCAGGTACAGGAGTAATTGACCTAACTTTATCCACAACAGCATCATAGTCAACATCACCACAGATTTTTCCGTCTCCAGCATCATTGATTCCTACATCAATGACTACACTGTTTTCTGTAATGTAATTTTCATCGACAAGCTTAGCTTTCCCCATGGCCGCAACTATAATATCCGCCTGTCTTGAGATTCCCTGCATATCTTTTGTCTTGGAATGACAAATTGTTACTGTAGCGTTTTCTTGCAAAAGCATCATACTCAAAGGTTTCCCTACAACCAAACTTCTTCCCATAATCACTACATTTGTGCCTTGAAGTTTGATCTCATAATGCTTTAACGTTTCCATCACAGCAGCCGGAGTACAAGGTACTAAACCTTGCATATCTCCTTCAAGTACTTTAACCATGTTTAAAGGGCTCATACAATCAATATCTTTATTGGGGTCTATAATATACTTAATTACATTTTCGTCTAATTGTTTAGGCAGAGGCCTGAAAATCAGAATACCATGAACGGATGAATCCTCATTAACTTGACGTAAAACCTTTGTAAAAGCTTCCATCTCAATTTCCAAATCCAGTGTATATGTCTTCGCTTCAATTCCAACACTTTGACAGTTTTTGATAATACTGTTCTCATAGTATATATCATCGGGTCGGTTTCCTACACGGATGATTCCTAAAGTAGGTATTACACCAGCAGTTTTAAGTTGGGATACCTCTTCCTTTAGCTGATTTTTCATAGCTTGGACAACAGGCTTAGCACTTAAGATTATACTCATGCTTACTTCCCTCCTGTAATTGCTGATTCAACCTGATTGAATATCTTATCCGCTTTTTCAGTATAAACACGAACAAGCTCTTCTATCTCTATTTCGGTTTTCGTTTTAAGATCCATATCTTTCATAATCTGGGTATTGATTAGGACATTAAGTTTAGCACCTTGTAATGCTGCTTTAGCAAAAATCACACCTACCCCAACGTCACTGATGACAATACGGCTACCTTTACCCGCCAATTCTTCATGAAGATCAATGGCTTGGGTACAGATTCTTGCAATTTCCAATGGAACAAGTGTAGCTTTAACTAGTGCTTGTTGTAATGTTTCTTCCTTTATCTTTGCTTCTTCTTCAGTATTCTTGGGCAATCCATAAGCTTGAGATAAGGGATAGAAAGCCGCTGCATCTTCCTTGACTAACTCTTCTAGCCGATCAATAATAGCTTGGCCTTTTTCCATATTAACAATGATATCTGCTTCAACATCCTGATATTTCTTCTTTCCCACAGTTAAGTTGCCTACCATGAGTCCCAGAGCCATTCCTAAAGCCCCCACATAAGCTGACGCGCCACCGCCGCCAGGTACGGGCTCTTTTGAAGAAAGAGCAGCGATAAATTGCTTTGCACTTGACTCTAACATATTCTTATCCTCCATGCTTATGTTTTTTATATCACTTATATCTTACACCATTATCTTCCAGATTAGAATAGGCATTTCCCATGGTGTAAAAACAAACATAATCACGTTCGTATTCTAAAACCAAAACTCCTACGCATTAATCGTATAAAAAAGTGATCCTAAGTTACGCACCATTTCTTTAGCAACTTGAGGACGATTCATTGTATAGATGTGAATACCCCTAACATCATTAGCAAGTAATTCAACAATTTGCTCGGTTGCAAATGCAATTCCTGCATCTTTAATCGCCTCACTATTGTGTTCAAATTTATCAAGAATACGAATTAACTTCTTTGGAATTTGCGCATTTGATAATTGTGCAATTCTTTCAATCTGTTTACGATTTGTAATAGGCATTATTCCTGCTTGAATAGGGACAGTTATATTGTGTTTTTGAACTTTCTCCATAAACCGGTAAAAAGCTTTATTATCAAAGAATAATTGAGTTATTAGAAAACTTACACCAGCTTCTACTTTATATTGAAGATTTTGAACATCCTTATCTAAATCAGGACATTGAGGATGGCCTTCCGGATAACAAGCACCACCTAGACAGAATTTATGATTGTCATGAATGTATCTGGCAATATCCGAGGCATATTGAAAATCGCGAGATTTTTCTTCATAATCATCCGGGGCACCTTGCGGCCTATCTCCCCGAAGCGCAAGAATATTACATACTTTTTCATCTCCCAACTGGGAGAGGATTTCATCGATCTCTGCTTTGGTGGAGTTATAGCTCGTAAAATGTGCCAAAGAGCTAATATTATACTTTTTCTTAATAATTGAAGCAATTTCAACTGTAGTTTTACTTGTACTCCCACCAGCCCCATAAGTTACACTGATATAATCTGGTCTCAAGGGAGCAAGGGCATCTATCGTATCGTAAATCACATCGATTGATGTTGTTAGCTTAGGGGGAAATATTTCGAATGAAAGCACAGCTTTTTTCTTCTCAAAAAGTTCACTGATATTCAATGTGTACACTCCTCGTATTGAATTAAACCTAATTATTTAAACCTTTCAGTCCAATGTCCGTCCTATAATGAGCCATAGGGAAATCAATCTTTTTGACCAATCTATAAGCCTCTTCCCGTGCTGAAACAAGGGAATCACCTCTGACTGTTACGCCCAGAACCCTGCCTCCTGAGCTTTCCACTATATCACCATTCAATATGGTTCCAGCATGAAAAATCATCTGGTCTTCCTCAGTTTCCTGTGGAAGATTGATTGGGATACCTTTTTGATAATTACCTGGATAACCAGGAGCTGCCATAACGACACATACTGCTGTTCCGTCAAACCATTCTACCTTCATCTCCTGAAGTCTGCCCTCGGCACAAGCCTCTAAGATAGGGACCAAATCTGACTTTAGCTGACTCATTACAACCTGGGTTTCGGGGTCTCCAAACCGCACGTTGTACTCTAGAAGCTTAGGTCCTTGTGTTGTAATCATTAAACCTAGAAACAGGACTCCTACAAAAGGATTTCCTCTTTCTCTCATAACATGGAGCGTAGGAAGCGCTAAAGTGCGAAGCACTTCCTCTTCCAACTCTTTTGTCCAGAAAGACGGCGGACCATATGTTCCCATACCTCCTGTATTTAAACCTAAATCACCGTTCAAAGCTCTTTTATGATCCTGAACCGCGACCATAGGAAGAGCGCTTGTTCCGTCACAAAAGCATAACAGACTAACTTCTTGACCTTCTAGATATTCTTCAACCACAACCTGACTGCCTGCTTCTCCAAACTCTCCTCCCATTATCCGATCAATACCATCCAGTGCTTCTTCAAAGAGTGTGGCGACGATGACTCCTTTTCCTGCCGCTAAGCCATCAGCTTTGATTACTATAGGAGCACCTACTTTTCCCAGATAGTCTTCAGCTTTTTGCTTCGAGGTAAAAGTTCTGTACTCTGCCGTTGGGACACCGGCCTCATCCATTATACTCTTAGCAAAAGCCTTACTGCTTTCTAATTCAGCAGCTTCTTTACTAGGGCCGAATATCTTTAGTCCTTCAGCTAGGAAACTATCTACTATTCCTAGACTTAATGGTTCCTCAGGCCCCACCACCGTTAAATCTATGGAATTGCTCTTGGCGAACTGAATTAAACCCTGGATATCGTCAGTCTTTATTGGGACATTCCATTTATCCGTCCCTGCATTGCCAGGTGCTACATAAAGCTGTTCGCATAAAGGACTTTGAGCTATCTTCCAGGCCAAGGCATGTTCCCTCCCTCCTGACCCTACTATAAGAATTCTTTTACCATCGTTCTGTTTTCTAAGGACTTTACTGCTCATCAAGTTTCACCTCAAACTTTTATTCTTCTAATAATACCATAATAATCATCAATTACCTGTAAAAAAACTCAACTTTCTACATAAGTTGAGTCTCATATTATGCAAGTAAGGGGGAAGCGGTACGGGGACACATCTGCTGAAGCTTCTGATTATCTCTGGGGACAGGTATGTCCCCAATTAATGCTGAAGCTTGGAATGGGGATGTCCCCGATTAGGTGGAACTGAATTGTTTAATGTCCCACTTAATGCTTAAAATGTCTTCTGCCGGTGAAAACAAGAATCATCCCCAGTTTATCAGCAGTCTCGATAACCTCTTTATCTCTAACCGAGCCTCCCGGTTGAACGATAGCCTTAATTCCATGGCTATGAGCAAGCTCCACTGAATCCGGAAATGGGAAAAATGCATCAGATGCTATATATGCACCCTTGGTCTCATCGGCAGCTTGTTCCAAGGCGATTTTAGCTGAGCCCACTCTATTCATCTGGCCTGCACCGACTCCGATTACCTGTCTTCTATTGGAAACCACGATAGCATTTGATTTGACATGCTTACAGGCTTTCCAAGCAAATTCAAGTTCTGCCAGATCATCCTCGCTGGGTTTCTTCTCTGAAGCGACCTCCCACTCTAAGATAGGGGTCGTACTCTTGTCTTCCTCCTGGATAAGAAAGCCCCCATTAACCGTTCTGATTTTCCACCCTCTAGTATCACAGCATTCGTCTCTACCCACCACAAAAAGGCGAAGATTTGTCTTGTCAGCCAAAATTTCTTTTGCTCTCAAGCTGAAGTCCGGAGCAATTACTACCTCATAGAATCTTTCCTTTATTGTTTTAGCTGTCTCCTCGTCGACAACCCTATTGAAAGCTATAATACCTCCAAAGGCTGATATTGGATCTGCTTCCAAGGCTCTGACGTATGCTTCCTGTACAGTACTACCCAAGGCCACGCCACAAGGATTGGTATGTTTAATGATCACACAGGCAGTATCCTCATACTCGGAAACAATCTCCCATGCTGCATCCATATCCATCCAGTTATTATACGATAACTCTTTACCCTGCAGTTGTCTCCCATACACCAAGGTCCCCTTCTCTGCCTCAGGATCGGCATATAAAACAGCTTTCTGTTGAGGATTCTCTCCATAACGAAGATCCTGTACCTTTGAAGCAAACATGCGAAGGTTTTGGGGAAAGTGAACGTCAGTATCAATCTGTCCTTCCAAATATCCCGCTATCAAACGATCATATTCTGCTGTATGAGCAAAAGCTTCCGCAGCTAACCTCTTACGTAAAACCAGAGGTACTGAACCTTTCTCTCTAATATTACTAAGTATCTCTTCATAGTTAATAGGATTAACCACAATAGTAACCCTACTATGATTCTTAGCAGCTGAGCGGACCATGGTAGGTCCTCCTATATCAATATTCTCTATAGCCTCTTCAAAAGTGACTTGTTCCTTGGCTATCGTTTCTCTAAACGGATAAAGATTGACACACACCAAGTCAATTAAGTCTATACCAGCCTCCACACATTGCCTTTTATGCTCATCTGTATCCATAGCTAAAATACCACCATGAATCATAGGATGCAAAGTCTTAACCCTACCATCCAATATTTCCGGAAACCCAGTTATTTCGCTGACATAACTTACAGGGATATCAGCTTCTTTTAAAGCTTTAAATGTTCCACCTGTAGATATTATTTGGTAACCTTCCTCGGCTAACCCTCTTGCAAAATCTACAATCCCAGTCTTATCCGAAACACTAATAACAGCCTTTTTAAACATAATTATCATCCCCTTTGACTTTATTATCCTTTATCTAAGTAATACTATTTATTTGTGCATTGCTTAGCGAACCTTTAGAGCAGAGAAGCGTGGAGAACGCAGCTGATTCAGCGTTAAGCTACACCTCAGCATTCACGACAAGCGGAGCACGGATGCGGAGCGCGGCAGTTAGCGACAGGAGGTCGCTATTGCCGAAAAGTGTATGCTGAGGTGTAGCTCTTACTTGCATTAACCTACCTATTGCCGAATATGTTGCTACGAATCAGTATGAATAATTACTTTCCTACCCTCACGTTTCACCTTGCCCGCCTTAATAAGTCTTACTGCTTCGGGGTAAATTTGATGCTCTACCTTCAAAATTCTTTCCGCCAATGTATGTTCATCATCTTCAGCAAAAACAGGTACAGGTTGCTGGAGTATTATAGGGCCAGAATCCATCCCTTCATCGACAAAGTGAACTGTACAACCACTCACCTTAACCCCATATTCTATAGCTTGTTTCTGCGCATTGAGTCCTGGAAAAGAAGGTAACAACGAAGGATGAATATTAATGATAGGATAGTCTGCTCTCTGGATAAATTCTCGGCTTAATACCCGCATGTAACCTGCTAGAATCAACAACTCAACCCCAAGTTCCTCTAACCAATTAAGAACATCAATCTCTTGTGCCTGTCGGTTCTGATAGCTTTCTTTAGGGAAAGCCCTGGTCATTATCTCTGCGTTTTCCGCGATGATTAGGGCTTGTGCTTTAACATTATCTGAACCTACACCGACAAACTCTACCGGTAAGGAATCATCCTGCCACTCATTTATTAATGACTGCAGATTACTTCCTCTGCCGGAAGCAAGGACAGCAACTTTCATATGTATTTCACTCCTTGTCCTCCAATAACCCTACCGATTCTAATATGGTTTTCTTGCTGAGACAGTAGTATTTCTCTAGTCCGCTCTTCATCGCCAGGATGGACGATGAGAATGAATCCTATCCCCATATTAAACGTCTTAAACATTTCTGCTTCTTCCACCTGACCATTTTGCTGAATAAGCTTAAAAATCTCTGGAATCTTCCAGCTGGTAGAGTCAATCTCTACTCCTAAGCCTTGTGGAAGAACACGAGGTATGTTTTCAGTCAGGCCACCACCCGTAACATGTACCATTCCTTGAATAGGAACTTTAGCCAAAAGGTCTAAAATGGACTTTACATATATTCTCGTAGGAATAAGCAATGCTTCTCCCAAAGACTTTCCAAGTTCAGGAACCTCTTTATTAAGTGAATTTGCTTCAAATACCTTTCTTACTAAAGAAAAACCATTACTGTGTAAACCACTGGACTCCAGTCCAAGGAGGATATCCCCTTCTCTTATCCCCGAGCCATCAATAATCTTATCCCGATTCACTGCTCCCACAGCGAATCCGGCGATATCGTATTCCTCTTCATCATAGAAACCCGGCATCTCCGCTGTCTCTCCTCCAAGTAAGGCACAGCCGGCCTGACGGCATCCTTCGGCTACCCCCTCAACGATAGAAGCAACTTTAGAAGGAGTGAGTTTGCCTACAGCCAAGTAGTCCAAAAAGAAAAGAGGCTCAGCACCCTGTACCAAGATATCATTAACACACATAGCTACAGCATCCTGGCCGATTGTATCATGTTTATCCAAATCAAAAGCCAAACGTAACTTCGTCCCCACTCCATCAGTTCCTGAAACCAGAACCGGATCAGGGTACTTCTTCAGATCAAGGCTGAATAGCCCTCCGAATCCACCCAGCCCGCCCATAACTCCTGACCGCCTAGTACTAGCAACTGCCGGTTTAATCCTCTCAACAGCCTCATTACCAGCTTGGATATCTACCCCAGCATCTTTATATGTGTATCCCATACTTATCCTCCTATCATCCATCAATCCCCAAACCACTCATCCACTGCCCTATACCGCAAAGTTATACAAACTGCACCGCAGTAAGAGCGGTTAGCGGAGCATGGATGCGGAGCGCGGCAGTTAACGACAGGAGGTCGTTATTGCCGAATAGCCTTACTGCGGTGCAGTTCTTAACTTAACTTCCTAACATTCCAAATCTTGCTTATTAAACTTCTGTGGTATCTCTATAGGATAATCTCCGTTAAAACAAGCCAAACAAACCTGGTTACCATCCAATGCTCTCTTAAGTCCCTCTTCAGACAGATAATGAAGAGTGTCAGCTCCTACAAACTTACGTATCTCCTCGGTATTCATTTTATTGGCAACTAGTTTTTCCCGTTCTGCGGTGTCTATCCCATAATAACAGGAATAACAGACTGGAGGAGAACTGATTAATAGATGAACCTCTTTGGCACCACAGTTTCTAACCATTTCCACAAGCTTGGAACTAGTAGTTCCTCTGACAATAGAATCATCTATCATCACGACCCTACGTCCCTTGATTACTCTAGAATTAGCATTAAGCTTAATCCTAACCGCCACTTCTCTCATTTCCTGAGTTGGCTGGATAAACGTTCTTCCTACATATCTGTTCTTGAGCAATCCTTCCTCAAAAGGTATGCCCATTGCATGGGCATAACCAATTGCCGAAGGCGTACCAGAGTCGGGTACGGCAAGAATAACATCTGCATCAATCGGACATTCTTTGGCTAATGCTACCCCCATCTGATGACGAGCTTCCCAGACGTTAAGATTATCCATTGTGCTATCAGGACGAGCAAAATATATATATTCAAAAGAACAGAATGCCATCTTAGCACGTGGTAATCCCTGGCGGGAATGCAATCCCTGTTCGTCTATGGTTACAACCTCACCTGGTTCTACATCCCTAACAAATTCCGCACCAATGGTATCTAAAGCACAGCTCTCAGAAGCAAGACAGAACCTTTCGCCTATACGACCGATACAAAGAGGTCTTACTCCGTAAGGATCTCTTACTCCGATTATCTTATCTTCAGCCATAATCAAAAGAGCATAAGAACCTTTAAGGTCGATCATGGTCTTAATAACAGCATCCTCCAAATTATACCGCCGATAACGGGCGATCATATTCAGGATAACTTCGCTGTCGATAGTAGTCTGAAAAACTGTTCCATGTCCGCCAAGTTCTTCCCTTAATTCACCTGCATTGGTAAGATTGCCGTTATGTGCTAAAGACATCATACCTTTCTGGAAATAAACCACCAGCGGTTGCGCATTAGTCAAGAGACTTGACCCGGTAGTTGAGTAACGCACATGCCCCATGGCCATCTTACCCTGAAGTCCAACAATAGTATCATCGGAAAAAACCTCAGTTACCAAGCCCATTCCCTTATAGTGCTGGATCTTACGCCCATCAGAGACTGCAATCCCCGCACTTTCTTGCCCTCTATGCTGGAGAGCATAAAGACCATAATAAGTTAACCGGGCAACCTCCTGTTCAGGTGCATAGATTCCAAAAAGACCGCACTCCTCTTTAGGTTTGTCGTCTTGGAGCATATTCATGTCAAGAGCCCCTTTCCTAAGCATAAGATATATATTCAATAAATGTAATGATTAAAAAAATTTAATGATTCGAACAAAATAGAAACTATTCCATTTTGTCACCGATCGTTCTCTCAAAAACCCGACGATAGGTAATAACGGGAATATCTAAACATTGAGAGCCATTTAGGGAAATTTGCAAGTTTGATCCTCCGCTTTTCCCTAAGTGATGGATTGGAACACCTGCAGCTTTCGCTAAGCTTTCTACTCGTGTTCTATTCTCTTGAGTGACGGTAATAATAATTCTACCTAAGCGTTCGCCGAATAGAGTTTTAAGATCATTATCTGTATCAATGTTTAATATGGCACCGGTATCTACTGTCATCTCAGCCAGAGCAACAGCCAATCCACCTTCTGTGACATCATGGGCTGATAGAACATGCCCTGCACTGTTTAGTTCCAACAGAAGATTTATACGCTCTCTAACGGCTTGAAGGTTAAGTTCAGGTAACTCACCTGCCTCTAGGTCTTCCCAGCGGGCAAGATATTCTGAACCAGCTAATTCACCATTTAGCTCACCAAGGAGATAAATCTCTTCTCCTTCAGATTTAAAACTATTACCTAAAACATTATTTAGATCATCTATTAAGCCAACCATCCCAATCATTGGGGTTGGATTAACTGCTCTGCCTGGAGTTTCATTATAAAGGCTGACATTACCACCTATTACTGGAGTATCCAAAACCCGACAAGCTTCAGCTACCCCGGCACATGCTTGTTCGAACTGCCAGAAGATTTCCGGTTTCTCCGGATTACCGAAGTTCAGACAATCTGTTATTGCCAATGGTTTTGCACCTACACAGGCAACATTCTGAGCAGCTTCCACTACCGCCAAGGCACCCCCGATATAAGGATCAAGGTAAACATAACGGGAATTACAATCCGTAGTCATCGCGATCCCCTTATTCGTTCCCCTGACTCTTACTATTGCCGCATCCCCTCCAGGTATAACAGCCGTATCCGTTCCTACCTGATGGTCATACTGTCTGTAAATCCATTCCTTGCTGGCAATGGTAGGATTCTCAAGTAAACTTAGTAACACATTCTCTACGGAATCTTTTAACTTTATCTCGTCCAGTTTCTGGCTCTTTAACTCTTGATAATATGCGGGCTCCTTAGATGGTCTGTTATAGACAGGTGCTTCATCGGTAAGGGCTTGAACAGGAATCTCTGCTACCATTTTGCCGTCTTCTAATAAGCGTAGCATCCCATCGTCGGTTACTTTTCCTATTACTGATGCTTCAAGTCCCCAACGGGTAAATACTTCTTCTACTTCTTTCTCTTTGCCCGCTTTCGGTACTACTAGCATTCTTTCCTGTGATTCAGAAAGCATTATTTCATAGGGAGTCATCCCCGTTTCCCGTCTGAGAACTAGACTCAGATCCATCTCTAGGCCACTACCACCTCGACTAGCCATCTCAGAAGAAGAGCTGGTAAGTCCGGCAGCCCCCATATCCTGAATCCCTACTATGATATCTGCCCGTATCAGTTCCAGACAAGCTTCCATCAGGAGTTTTTCCATGAAGGGATCTCCGACTTGAACTGCCGATCGTTGAGATTCAGATTCCTCACTAAGTTCCACAGATGCGAAGGTAGCCCCGTGGATACCATCTCTACCCGTACGTGCTCCTACGGCCATGACTGGATTCCCCACTCCCGAAGCCACGCCCTTAGCGATATGTCTATGCTCCAAGATACCTACCGCCATCGCATTGACCAACGGATTACCACTATAGCTCTTATGAAAATAGACATCTCCTCCAACAGTCGGGATGCCTATAGAATTTCCGTAACCACTGATACCAGCTACAACACCATTCAAAAGGTACTTGTTATTACCTTCATCTAACGGACCAAAGCGTAAAGCATCGAGAATTGCAACAGGACGCGCTCCCATAGTGAAGACATCTCTCAGAATGCCACCGACTCCGGTAGCCGCACCTTGATAGGGTTCAATAGCTGAAGGGTGATTATGCGACTCCATCTTAAACACCACAGCCAAATCGTCACCGATATCCACAATCCCTGCATTTTCTCCCGGGCCTTGTAATACTTGAGGTCCTTGAGTAGGAAATTTCTTAAGAATCGGTTTAGATGTTTTATATGAACAATGTTCTGACCACATCACAGCGAAGATACCAACCTCTAAGAGATTTGGTTCTCTGCCCATCAACTCTTTAATCTTCTCATACTCTTCATCAAACAAACCTATTGAACGCCATACTTTAGGCTCCATGCTTCATCCTCCTCTCCCAATGTTTCAGGATGGAAAGAAACATCCCTTGCCCATCAGTGCCACCAATAATTTCTTCTACTACTCTTTCAGGATGTGGCATCATACCAAGAATATTACCTTCTTTGTTAACAATACCAGCAATATTATCGCGGGAACCATTCGGACTGCCCGTATCATTTACTTCCCCCTTGGCTGTTACATAGCGGAATACTATCTGGTTGTTGGCCTTAAGTTCATTCAATCCCTTATCATCAATAGTGTAGTTGCCCTCACCGTGATTGACAGGAATCTGGATGATGTCACCTTTTTTATATTGGTTGGTAAACGGCAAATTATCGTGTTCCACTCTTAGATACTGGGGACCACAGATGAAATGCAAGTCCCTATTACGAAGCAACGCCCCCGGTAAAAGACCACATTCAGTCAGTATCTGGAACCCATTGCAGATACCCCAGACCAAACCACCATTTTCAGCAAATCTGATAACATCTTCCATAATAGGAGAGAAACGAGCAATCGCACCTGTCCGCAGATAGTCCCCATAAGAAAACCCACCAGGAAGAACGATAAGATCATAGCCTTGTACAGAAGTTTCTTGGTGCCAAATCATCTCGGGTTTTTCTCCCATTACTTTCCAAGCTTCGAAGCAATCAACCTCACAATTAGATCCTGGAAAACGTACAATTCCTATCTTCACGTTCAACCCTCCAGTTCAAATGAATAGTCTTCGATAACTGGATTTGACAATAGCTTACGGCAGATTTCATGCATAATCTCCTCAGCCTTATTTTTATCGTCTTCGGATAAATTGACTTCCATAAATTTACCTATTCGCACTGATTCTACCGGATAATCCATACTTCTTAGGGCTTTCTCCACTGCACTGCCTTGAGGATCTAGAATACTATTTTTCAACGTTACCGTCACCGTAGCTTTAATCAATTTCCACAACCTCCTTCAGACGAGTGTACACTTCAACGTATGCTTCCTCTACTTTCCCCAAATCACGACGAAAACGATCCTTATCCAATTTTTCTTTGGTATCTATATCCCAGAAACGGCAAGTATCAGGAGATATTTCATCCCCAAGCATTACTTTGCCTTCACTTAAGCCAAATTCCAATTTATAATCAACCAAATAGATGCGCGCTTTTCCAACTATGTGTGTCAGCAATTCATTAACTCTTAAAGCTATCTTTTTCATGCTTTCTATCTGATCCATATTGGCCCAACCCATAGCCAGCGCATGGGTTTCATTAACCAAAGGATCTCCCAGGTCATCATTTTTATAGTAAAGTTCTAGAACAGGGGAAGCTAACTCATACCCTTCTTCCTGACCAACACGCTTAGCCAAACTTCCAGCAACAATATTCCTTACAACTATCTCCAATGGAATCATTTCTAAACGTTTTACGATTTGTTCCCTGTCATTGATAAGCTCTACATAATGAGTGTCCACATCATTCTGTTGTAAGTAAGTAAACAACATGGCTGACATTTTATTATTGATAATTCCCTTATCTTGAATAGTCCCTTTTTTTATACCATTGAAAGCGGTAGCGTCGTCTTTGTATTCCACCCAAAAATAATCCTTATCATCGGTATCAAAGATCTTTTTAGCTTTACCTTCATATAACATGGTCAACTTTTTCATTTGTTTGTTTCCTCCCCTTATATAATAAGAATAGTTAACTAAACCTTTGTCTAAGCGTTTATTTCAACAGTCCAACACGTTTGAAGATATAATCAATATTCTTTGTGTGATAACTATAATCAAACAGTTCATCGATATCATTTGCGCTTAGTATACCCATAATATCCTTATCTTCTAAAACAATATCTTTAAAAGATCTCTTCTTATCCCATGCTTGCATAGCATTTTTCTGAACCAGGGCATAAGAATCTTCCCTGCTCATCCCCGTATTTACTAGGGATAACATAAGCCTCTGAGAAAAGATTAAGCCGTAGACTTTTTCGATATTCTCGAGCATCTGTTCCGGAAAAACCGTTAAATTATCAAGCATCTGAATGGCTTTTTCTAGAATATAATCCAAAGCAATCGTGCTGTCTGGGAGAATGACGCGTTCGGCAGAGGAATGAGAAATATCTCTATCATGCCAAAGAGCAACATTCTCTAAAGCCACTTGAGCATTTCCCCTTAATACCCGAGCCATACCGCAAATCCTTTCGGCAATGATAGGATTCTTTTTATGAGGCATAGCAGAAGAACCCTTCTGGCCCTTAGCAAATGCTTCTTCCACCTCATGAACATCCGTTCTTTGAAGATTACGGATTTCGGTCGCTATCTTATCAAGACTAGAGGCTATACCTGCGAGCGTCGTCACATAGAAAGCATGCCTGTCTCTTTGGATTATTTGGGTAGACACAGGTGCTGGTTGAAGTCCAAGGCTTTCGCATACCCACTCTTCAACTTCAGGGTCCACATTGGCAAATGTCCCTACAGCTCCGGAAACCTTACCGAATCTTATCTCTTCTTTGGCAAAGATTAACCTTTGCTTCTGACGTTTAATCTCGTCATACCAAAGAGCAAACCTAAGCCCAAACGTAATGGGTTCAGCATGTATGCCATGGGATCTCCCCATTTGTAAAGTATCTTTATGCTCTATGGCTTTGTTAGCTAGGACATCAATAAGTCTATCCATCTTGGCCAAGAGAATATCCGAGGCTTCTACTAACTGTAGAGATAAGCCCGTGTCCAAAACATCCGAAGAGGTAAGTCCCAAATGGATGTACTTCGCTTCATCTCCAACATGTTCAGCAACATTAGTCAAGAAAGCCAAAACATCATGCTGAGTAGTCTCTTCTATTTCTTTAACTCTTTCCCAGGAGAAGTCCGCCTTTTCCCTGATTACTTCCACTGCTTCTAGCGGTATCTTACCAACTTTAGCCCATCCTTCACAGGCAGCAATCTCAATCTTCAACCATAAGCCTAAGCGATACTCGTCTTTCCATATTTTCCCCATAGCTGGAAGGGTATATCTTTCTATCACAAGTTTATCTCCTTTTAAATAAAATTTTTATATATTTAACCTAATTAGAATTAAGAACCAAGCTTGTCCTGTAATATCTTATCCTTGTTCATTACCTCGGCTGACATCTTTTGGCGAAAATCCTTTAAGGCATTTCTCAAGCGGACATCGTTAATTCCTAGAACTGCTACCGCTAGTAGGGCCGCATTACGAGCTCCATTAATTCCTACAGTAGCAACTGGAGAGCCCTGTTGGACTATATTAAACAGATAGTCGATGTCTTCTGAACCATGATTTCTGATTGGCACAGCAATAACCGGTAATGTTGTCAATCCAGCTATCTTTCCGGCAAAACCAATATCGTTGGCATCGCCCGCTATGATTACCTTGCCTCCTAGATTTTCAAACTCTTTCAACCATTCAACTGCTCTCTCCAATACCTTATTATCTGAAAATGTAAGCTTAACCTTGAAGGGTACTTCAAACTCTCGTAGAACTTTTAACCCTTCGTCCATAATCTCATAATCCGAATCACTACCTATAATCACACCAACAGTAGCCATAAACATGATCTCCTTTGTTATGAATCCAGCATATTTCAGCATTATTTTTAGTACTTCTATAGACATTTTACCTGACATGAAAGCTAGGGTCAATTAAAAATCCGAACAATTTTTAAAATTTATTATTAATTGTTCGATTTTTATACGTGCAAAAATGGGAGCTCACGGAACTACTTTAAAAGCAGTCAGCGATACTCCCATTTTTAGAAGTTAACATATTTCAGATTAACGTTTGTAATATCGTTGAATAAGATGTCGTTATCTATTCTCTACTTTCGTAATCATCAAGGAGAGATGTTTAGACAAGTCCAAATCAATCATTTCTTGCAGTGGTTCATTCCCATTAAACACAGCTCTAATTATTGGCCTGTCAGGTAAAGATTTATTTTGTTTGATTACATTACCTCTTAAACCATTACTAAGCTCAACACCGCTACCAGTAGGATAGACGGCTACGTTCTTGGTAAATATTTTTACGATCTCAGGGTCAAACTGAAATCCAGACTGGGCCACAACATATTCGTAAGCCTGATATGGTTCTAAGGCATCACGATAGGGCCTTTTACTAGTCAAAGCCTCGTAAACATCTGCAACTGCAGCAATCCGTCCAAATTCATGAATATCGTTCCCCTTTAGTCCTCGGGGGTAGCCTCCTCCCGTCCATTTTTCATGGTGTTGAAGAGCTACATGCGCTGAATGTAGACTAAAGTCTTGATTGTTTTTAATAAACTCATACCCAAATGAACTATGCTTTTTGATTTCCTCAAATTCTTCTTTAGTTAATGAACCTTTAATATTGAGTATCTCCTTAGACACTTTAGTCTTACCGACATCATGCATAAGCACTCCCATTCCAAGTTCAAGAAGTCTAGAATGGTTATAACCTTTACCCATCCCTAAAACCAAAGCCAAAACCGTTGTATTGACAGAATGATGATAAGTGTATTCATCATATCCCATTATGTCCGTCAAATTACTAAGGATATCAGAGCTATAGAGAAGATCCTCAATAATATTTTTAATAGCATGACGTACCGACTCACCATCGATTGCCTTCGGATCAGAATTATCTTTTTCCAAGGTGGTCGTAATATTTTTAATAGTATCATAGACAATATCTTTAGTTTTGTCGGATATAATCGGATCAATTACCACGTCTTTAAATTTTTCATCTTGGATAAAAACCATATCAAAGCCAAGATAACGTAATTTTGTTAAGTATTTTGAGGATAATACTATACCCTGGCCTAGAAGGACCTTCCCATCTGAATTTCTTATATGACGGGCCAAAACTGACCCTTCCTTCACATAACTTATATTCACAAGTCTCATAAATCTCTTCTCTCCGTATAATTTATTTCCATAGGTAATAATAGGATTTTTTTAGTCTTAGACCTATTCTAACATGATATACTCAAATTCCAATCGGATAAAAGACCTATTTTTTAGAAAAATAGGTCTTTTTGGATAAATCTATACAATTTTTGAGTAATTTTAAATCCTGGAAATGTCAAAAATTACTCCTTGATCATGCTCATTAACTGTATATTTAAATTTTACTACTTCATCAAGTTGAAGGTTAAGGCTATCGAAATCTTCTTTTAGTTCCTCAGAAAGCATGAACGTTCTATATGACATTTCTTCTGGAACACCACTCATCTTAATCTCAATAAAGTTACTGTCAGCTCTTCCCGAAAACCTCCCACTATCTGTTTGTACATCACTTGCTTCACTACTATTTTCTTGTACTGCATTATTATTTTCTTGTCTTTCGTTATCAGCATCA
>JAGXFZ010000001.1 GCA_024637055.1 Gracilibacter sp.
AATATAATCTCCACTTTGTGAAAGAACGAAGGGAGAAAGGTCAGGGTTAGTATGAAAAAGAAGGAAATTATTCGTTTATCGGCGACAAAAATCATAGCAAAAGAGGGCTTTTGTAAGACAAAGGTTCAGGCTATAGCAGACGATGCTGAAGTCGGCGTTGGAACCATATATCTTTATTTTAAAAATAAAGATGGCATACTGGATTATATTTTTGAGGCACAGCATAAAAAAATGGTTGCATTTAGTGAAGATATCGAAAAAAGGGATATGCCCCCTATAGAAAAGATAAAAAAACTCTTGGAATTCCATTTCAAAGAATTGGAAAATGACCCGAATTTAGCAAAGGTATTGGCTCAGGAAGGGAGTGGAACGCCTAAAAACAAAACAAAATGGATGAAATACGATTCCATCGGTATTCCGGCGATATTTCACAAAATGTTAGATGAATCAAAGAAAAAAGAGGAAATTGGAAATATCGACACCGAGATTTTCGCTGCAGTTATATTTTTCATTGGCAGAGAAACAGCGTATTTGTTACAAATAAAGGGGATGAGGGACAAACAATACAACACGTTTCAAGAGTTAGTTACATTTATTATCAACGGAATCAAGAAACACGATTAAAGAAAGAGGAGTGAAGAAACAATGAAAACGAACAAAAGAGCAAAATTTACGGCAATTATAACATCGTTACTGCTGTCATTTATGGTGATAGTACCTGCACAACTTATAGCCGCCCAACCGACAGTGAACCTCGGGACAACCTCGACCTTTGCAGTTTTGGCTGGTTCGGGAATCACTAATACAGGAGCGACCACAATCAGTGGAGATGCCGGCGGAGATATAGGGGTGTCTCCAAGCGCCACATTCACTGGGGCAGGTAGCGTAACAACCACTGGAGCGACCCATCTGGATGATGCTGCAGCCGCTACGGCTCAAATAGACCTAGTGACAGCCTATAATGATGCCGCCGCAAGAGTGACGGATACTACTATTGCAGCGGCACTGGGTGGTGGGCAAACCTTGACTCCTGGGACTTACACATCTGCGTCCAGCATCCAAGTAAATGATATTCTAACGCTTGATGCTCAGGGTGATCCCAATGCCGTCTTTGTATTCCAGGCTGGTTCCACACTTACTACAGCAACCAACAGTGAAATCAGACTCATCAACGGTGCTCGGTACTGCCGGGTCTTTTGGCAGGTCGGAACCTCCGCGACGTTAGGAACAAACTCCAAATTCGTGGGACACATCTTCGCAATGCAATCCATTACTGCAACTACAGGCGCGGCTGTGCAAGGACAGCTGTTGGCGCGAAACGGTGCGGTTACGCTCGACAACAACACCATTACAAACGGCGTCTGTGCAACCGTGGTTCCGCCAGTCACAGCCACGCTTAATGTGATCAAACATGTTATTAACGATAATGGGCGTACAGCAGTTGCCGCAAACTTTAACCTGCACGTAAAGACTGGCGGTGCCGATGTAGCCGCAAGTCCGGCAGTTGGGCTTGAAGCGCCGGGTAGAACCTACACATTGGCTCCAGGTGATTATGCAATCACTGAAGACGCTGATCCAAGATATATTGCAATTTATAGCGGGGATAGTGATGCTAGCGGCAATATCACCTTAGCTGCCGGTGATAACAAAACCGTGATGATTACCAATAATGACACTCCAATTCCGCCAAGTAGTGGAGGCGGAAGCTATACACCGTATCCACCACTAATTAACGTAATAAAAACACCACAGCCACTAGCATTGCCTTCTGGATCGGGTCTGGTCACATACACGTATAAAGTAACTAACCCTGGGATGGTCAGCTTAAGCAATGTAAGAGTCACTGACGATAAAATTACGACCGTCACTTATGTTTCCGGTGACCTTAACGCGGATAATCTGCTGCAAACCAACGAAACATGGACGTATACCAGCAAGATGAATCTTACTAAAACCACGACAAACACGGTCATAGCCAAAGGCAGTGCTAATGGCATGACAGCCACAGATGTCGCCTATGCTACAGTTGCTGTAACACCGACGGTCCCGCCGCTAATTAACGTAATAAAAACTCCACAACCACTAGCTTTACTTTCTGGATCGGGTCTAGTCACATACACGTATAAAATAACGAATCCAGGTACGGTTGCGTTAAGCAATGTTCTGATTACTGACGATAAGGTTAGCCCAGTGCGGTATATTTCCGGTGACATTAATGCGGATAATCTGCTGCAAACCAACGAAACATGGATTTACACCAGTAAAGCGAATCTTACTGAAACCACGACAAACACGGTCATAGCCAAAGGTAGTGCTAATGGTATGACAGCTACAGATATCGCCTACGCTACTGTTGTTGTAACTCCAAAAGCAGGTGTAACAGAAACTGTTACAGGTGGACAGATTCCGAACACAGCCACACATTTGTATGAGATGCTCATCATCGGTACTATTTTAATGCTGATGAGTGTCGTGGTTTGGAGAAAAAACAAGCGTTATGAATAAAACAAAACATTCGGGGGGCAAGCATCCTCTGCTTGTCACCCTATCCTTGGGACTTATGGCCCTGGGGATAGGGTTTGTCTCTTGGGCAATGTTTAGCCTCTGGCCACAGGATAGTTATTCTGCCGACGTTGGCAGTAGTGGCAATTTTCCCACCGTTGCTTACGCTGCAGACATAACCGGTGTTACATTAGACAACACTGCCCCGGTAGAATCGGATAAGGCCCTTTATCCTATATATCCTGCGGAGGGTGACGAGATTGGAAGTTTGACGATCCCGGCTTTGGAAAGAAAATTGCCATTTTTTCAAGGAACCGGCGTAAATGAGTTAAAGAAAGGTGTTGGACATTTTAACCAAAGCGTACTTCCTGGAGAAGAAGACAATTGCGTTTTGTCGGGGCATCGCGAGACGTCCTTTAGACAATTGGATAAGCTGAAAACAGGGGATCTACTGATTGTGCAAACATCGGCCGGTGTATTCACATATGAGGTGACGGGTACGCGAATCGTCGATAAGGATGACAAGACAGTAATCGTGCCAACCGAGCTGGCTACGCTGACGCTGACTACTTGCTATCCCTTCAATACGCCAGGGTATTTTCCGGAGCGCTATATCGTGTCCGCCCTTTTAGTAAAAGAAGAGTAGAAATCTACTGTAAAGAGAAAATTCGAATTCAATTAGGATGATTTCATTATGATTATTAGAGATTTTTACAAGCTTGATAGCAAGATTCAAGGATATTAGCCCATGTCCATGTGTTGCAAATAGACTTTAGGACATGGGATAATATTATTAGAAATATATATACAAACAAAATTAGTGATCAAACTCGCCGATTATGTGAATTGGTACAACAATGTTCGGATTCATAGTTGTTTGGGCTACCTTAGCCCGAAGGAATTTAAAGCACAGAACCTATAATTTCTGTACGGAAAAGTGTTTCCATACCAATCCAATATTGCAGTAGGAAGGAAAGGAATATAAATGGCTAAAGAGAAAAAAATGAGTTTCAATGCCACATGGTCTATGGCTGTGGGGGGTATGGTAGGTGGGGGAATATTTTCAGTATTAGGCGTCATTATAAGTATAGCTGGTCAATGGGCTTGGTTAAGCTTTGTGTTAGCAGGAGTTATAGCCCTTGTTTCAGCGCATAGTTATAGCCAATTATCGATTAAGTACAAGAAGAGCGGCGGCGCGTTTACTTTTCTCAATGAAATTGATCATGAAGGTATAGCCGGTAGTTTATCTTGGATACTCATTATTGGATATATTTTAACCATGTCTGTTTATGCATTTACGTTTGGACATTATGTTGCTTATATCTTAAATTGGGGCAGTTGGTTTCCAAGGGTACTTGCATTCTCTATTATTGCTGTATTGGCATTGGTAAATTTAAGGGGTGTCGGTGATTCATCAAGAGTTGAAATAATAACAGTATGGGGGAAATTATTTGTTCTATTGGGGCTTTCTATATTTGGAATCTTACATTGGAATTCAGAACAACTCACTGCTGGAATTGAAGCAAAAAGCTGGAGCAATGCAATTGTTGGAGCAGCAACCATATTTATGGCATATGAAGGATTTCAACTGCTGTCCTACGATTACGAAGATCTTAAAGAGCCTGAAAGGACATTACCTAGAGCAACTATTTCAGCCGTTATTGCCGTTATTGGCATATATATATTGGTTGCATTGGGTGCCACAATGTTGGTTGGTGCTGAAACATTAATTCAAGAAAAAGAGGTTGCCTTAGCAATTGCAGGGAAACAAGCCTTTGGGATTACTGGATTGGTTCTAGTTACCATTGCTGCTACGTTTTCAACTGCATCAGCCATTAATGCGACACTGTTTTCAACGGGAAGGTTAATGGAAACAGTTGCCAAAAAGAAAGATCTGCCACATTTGTTTGTAAAAGAAAATCAAGCGAATATACCTTTTTACGCCATTCTCATTATTGCGGGGCTGGCTGCAATATTAGCAACGCTTGGATCTTTAAATATACTAGTAAGTGCCGCTAGCCTTATTTTCCTAATCACCTTTGGTATAGTCAATTATATTGGATTTCTACAAAAAATTAAATACAGAGTACTATCTTTTATAGGTGCTATTGCTTGTTTAATAGCTATTTTGCTTTCGTCTTATGAACAGATAAAAAGCAATCCAATACCACTAATCATCATAGTATTACTAATGTTTGTGGTTTTGATTGGCAGACCTTATATTATGAAGAAAATGAATGGTTAAACATCATCATGAATGGTTCATTCCTTCATCTTCGCTGCTAATGCTGGAATTTCTTTTGAATCATCAAAGGGGGTAAACCATTTGACAAAACCTCACTCTTTTGCCATGAACATGCTAGAACAATTTGATTAGAAAATATTTAACACGTTGGAAGAAAAGATTGAAATAATCTCACCAACGCGTTTTGTTTTTAAGTTGAAGAGTGGGATTAGAGTAGAGGAATAAATTTAACTCATTAGTATCTTTTATACAGCAAAGAATACTTCTCTAAAAATCCAACAATTCTATACAATAGATTATATATTAGTAAATATGATAGATTAAAAACCAACTTTTTGAAATTTATAGTTTGAACTTCCGATTAGAATATAAGACCGTAGATTTATAATGTAAGAGTTTTACAAGGATACTTAAGGATAACTTACTTACAAACACACTCCAAATAGTACTCCATAAATCAACCCAGGTATAAACAACCTTACCCAATATATTTAAAAGCCTTAAAAGCCCTTAAAACAGCTCATAATTTCAAGTGCTTTTGCACTGGTTCCATGCAGGACGGTAGATCCAATAAACCCAAGGATAAAGAGATTTATGATATACATTTTAAACAGATCCAGATAATTTTAATGATGTTATATAGAGCCAATATATTATGATTAGGATAGTATTATCAATACTGTGGAATTGTAACTATAATATATATTACTTACTTTACATAATATTTATTATAGGACGCAATAATATTATGTTATTGGAAGTTGATCTCTAGTTCCTTACCTAGTGCATTAGCTACCTTAGCCAAAAGCTCTATACTCGGATTATATTCACCACTTTCTAGTCGGGAAATTGCAGATTGTTTTGTCTTGATCTTATCGGCCAGTTCCTTTTGGCTTAAGCCCTGCTCAAGACGGAGTCTTATAATTTCACTTTTAATATCATAAAGTACTTTGAGGTTTTCGTATTCTTTTTGGACTTCGAGATTTTGAAGCAATTGCTTTTTAACATCTTCATGATTCACTGTGATCACATCCTTTAAGATAATTTTCCATTCGTTTTAAAGAAATATTAAGATCTGATTTATGAGTTTTCTTCGAAGTTTTACGAATCCCATGTAGTAAAATAAATTTACCTTGATCATAGCTAAAATAGAAAATCCTAAAATTATTTGTACTTTGCTTGATGCGAATTTCCCATAGTTTACTATATATGCCTTCTAGTTTTTTTATATGGGGATACCCTAAATAGAGTCCGAACTGTTGGAGTAGGTCAATTTCTCGTAAGGTTTTAGCTTGCTCTTTGGGCCTTAGTCCACTAATAAACTCCTTTACTGGATAGTATCCGTTTTCTTTATAATATTCAATCACGTACAAATAGATCACCCCGAATCACGATTCTACAATATCACATATATGTTATATTATCAAGTGTTTGAGTCACTTGATTAACCTAGTGACACGGTAATAAAATATTGCCATAATATAAGCACGTATTAAATATACGTCTTATATTATTTTGAGGCGGATCTCGATCCAAAATTATAAAGGAGTTATAATTATTCAAAAAGATAAATATGTTTATCCAGCAATTTTCTCATATGATAATGATGGTATCAGTGTTGAGTTCCCCGACCTTCCAGGTTGTTATACTTGTGCAGAAAATACAGACGAAGCTATTATGATGGCCCAAAGATGCTATGGGTTTACACCTATATGGTATGGAAAAGGATGATGTTATCGAAAATAAAGCTGTCAAGAAGACTCTTACAATACCTAAATCGTTGAATGATGTCGCTGAGAATAATAACGTAAATTTTTCTCATGTTCTCCAAAGTGCACTTAAAGAACATCTTGGAATAAATAA
The DNA here is from genome assembly GCA_024637055.1 of Gracilibacter sp. Lineage (GTDB taxonomy): Bacteria > Bacillota > Desulfitobacteriia > Desulfitobacteriales > Syntrophobotulaceae > Gracilibacter. The sequence continues at coordinate 6,611 of JAGXFZ010000001.1, forward strand.
ATGAGAATTATTATCTCTTCCCAAACCCATGATACTCCCACACCTTTAGCAGCGGATAAGGGTTAAGCCATTCACCATCAGGTAGCTCGATCCCAAAGTGGAGATGATCCGGAGTTGTTATCGCATCGCCGGTGTTTCCCATGGTACCGATAAGTTCCCCTTTGGTAATTTTCTCACCGATAGTCAGGTCCTTATTAATTTCATCCAAGTGGGCATAGTAATAATAATTCCCATCATCACCTCTGACCCCTACCCTCTCGCCGCCAAGTCTGTTCCAGCCTAGCTTTTCTACTTTTCCGTCACAAACATTGAGGATGGGAGTACCTTTCTCATCAAAGAGATCTGTTCCTTCATGTGTTCGCTCCCCCCCTTCCCTATCTGCTCCATATGTATCGACGAAATAACTTGGCTCTTTAAGGGGAAACTCATAATTACCTGGAGTATATACAGGATATTTATCCAGAATAGTTCTATAGTATTTAGCGGTTTTAATGTATTCCGGGTACTTATCCGGCCAGACTAAATCTTTAAATGAAGTCTCTTCACTTATCTGCTTGTGTAGGTCGATAATAATACTTTCATTCTGATCTTTTATTTGGTGCTGAGCCGATAAAATGGCTATATAATCTTTCCAGTTAGATGGATACTTTTCTTGATAGGATATTATCAGGTCTGGAGAGAACATGGACAGGGTCCGGTAATCTTGAGCGGTATTTTTATCCTTCATGATAAACTGATTCCAGATAACTGATGAAATCAAAGCTGCTAGAATTAAGACAATTATTAGTTGTACAGCTCTGGGAAAAATAGCTTTAACCAAAATAATCAACCTCCATAATAAGTAATATGGAGGTCATGGATAAAAGATTCAGAAAAGGTGTCGCTACTTTTTGATTAATTTAATTATTATATAATGTTAGTTATATGTAGTTATATTGTTAGTTTACAACCTAGTTGGTACGTATATTACTTGGCCTGGTTGGATATACGTGCTATTTAGGTTATTATATTGCATGGTCTTGTTAACTAATAGATTGATATCGGTATGACTGTCGGATTGAGCAGCTATGCCCCATAAGGTATCGCCTTTTTCCACTACTACACTCTGATAAGTATATTCAGTGGAACTGGTGTTGTTTGAGCTACTTGCCAATGCTAATTGATAACTTGATATAATTAATAATAATGTTATCACGATTAAAACTATTACCATTCTCCTAAACAACACAGATGTTTTTGTTCTATGATATGTGTTTGATGATTTCATATATATATTACCTCCAAACAAATGTTCTGACTATATTTTATTACGAACAGTTGTTCGTGTCAAGACTTTTATCGAACATAGGTTTGCTTTTTGGTGAGAATATGGTATATTTTAGATAGATAATAATTATTTATCTTGGAGGGTATAAACATGATTGCTAATCTTTCACCTCGCCAAAAAGACATATTAGAAATAATAAAAAAAGAGATAACCATTAAAGGTTATCCCCCATCAGTTCGTGAGATAGGTGAAGCTGTAGGCCTCACTTCCAGTTCGACCGTCCATAATCATTTGACAATCCTTGAGCAAAAAGGATATATAAGACGAGATCCGACCAAGCCTAGAGCTATTGAAGTGCTAGATTCTCTGAGTGAATTTACCCGGAAAACAGTACATGTGCCTATAGTGGGACAGGTTACGGCCGGAGAACCCATCTTAGCAGTTGAGAATATTGAGGATTCATTTCCTATCCCTTATGATTTGGTTAAATCAGATTCAGTATTCATGTTACGGATTAAGGGCGAAAGTATGATTGAAGCAGGTATCCTAGATGGTGACCTGATACTTGTAAGACAGCAGAATACTGCTAATAATGGTGACATAGTTGTCGCCCTTATAGAAGATGAAGCAACTGTGAAGCGCTTTTATAAGGAGAAGAATTCAATCCGCCTTCAACCTGAGAATTCCAGCATGGCGCCAATTTATTCACAGAACGTATCCATACTAGGTAAAGTTATTGGTGTCTTCAGAACTGTTGTATAAGGTAAATCTAATTATGAAAGCTTTTTGTTCGTGCTATCTACGTAATACTCCAACCCTAGATCAATAAGTTGGTCGAGTAATTCCCTATATGGAAGCCCGCTTGCTTCCCAAAGTTTGGGATACATGGAGATTTGGGTGAATCCAGGCATAGTATTTATTTCATTAACAAAGATAGCATCATCTTCAGTTACAAAAAAATCAACCCGTCCCAGACCAGCAGCTCCTACTGCATTAAAAGCCTGAACGGCGTATTCCTGGAGCTGCTTTTTCGTGCTCTCTTTTAATTCTGCTGGAATGATGCTCTTGGAACTGGCATCGAGATATTTTGCTTCATAATCATAGAAATCTTTACAAGGTACGATTTCTCCAGGAATTGAGGATTTAGCATTATCATTTCCCAAGACACTCAGTTCAATTTCTCTTGCTTTGACACCCTTTTCCACAACTAGCTTACGATCGAAATTTGCGGCATATTCTAAAGCTGTAACTAGTTCTTCTTTGTTACTAGCTTTGGAGATGCCTACGCTAGAGCCTAGATTTGCGGGTTTAATAAAACAAGGAAAACCAAGTAGTTGAGAGATTCTTTCAACTACTTTCTCTTTCTGGGTAACTAATTCACTTCGCAGTACAGTTATATGAGGAACTATCGGTAGACCTGCTTCCTGGAAGACGGCCTTCATTCTATCTTTATCCATACCTAGTGATGACCCCAAGACCCCGGAGCCAACATATGGGAACCCGGTCATTTCTAATAAACCTTGAAGAGTTCCATCTTCACCTTTGGGACCATGCATAACCGGAAAAACGATATCACACTTGCCATTATTATCTAGTTTACTGCCATCTAAGGCGATAAATTTTGGTTCCTTGGGATCCAAAGCCAAGGATACCTGAATATGCTTTGGGGTTATTTGTTCTTTGGACTCTTTCCATTCCTGGGGCTTAACTCCCCAGAACCAGTGACCGTCTTTCGTAATACCGATGGTTAGTATCTCATATTTCGTATTATCAAGTGATTTAATCACAGATTCTGCTGATATTACGGATACTTCATGTTCTCCAGATTGGCCCCCGAAAATCACTAATACCTTTTTCTTATCATTCATACCCATATTCTCCTTCTTATAATTTATTATATACAATACTATTTTTTAATTACTGTAGACTCCCTAGTTACTACCGTCTTAATTAAAATTGTAATTAAAGGCTTTTAATATTAGTCAGGGGCCATACACATATGAGAGCTTTTCCTTCCAGTTTTTCTAGTGATAAATTCCCGTCAGAACGTGAGTCATCCATTTCTGTTCTATTATCATTAAGAACAAATAGCTCGTCATCAGAAACAACAATGGGCTTAAATATGTAGGAGACTGGAATCTGGGCGTAAGGTTCATATAATGGTTGACCATTAACGTAAGTATACCCATTGCGGATTTCGACAGTATCTCCTGGGAGTCCAATCAATCTCTTGATTTCTATACCTTCTTTCTCAAGAGGTATATATGCTACTATATCTCCTCTTTGCATTGTATTCATTTTGTCATGGAAAAATTTATCTACCATAACAATGTTATTCTGATTGAGGGTCGGCAACATAGTACTATTCCCTACTTGAGTAAATTGGACTAGGTAGGTTTTCATAAACCAAGAGAGAGCAAAGGCTATAATTAGAATCTCGATTATTTCTAAGGGTAAGCGCGCTTTTTTAAGAGTCAACAATTGAAACCCACCTTCTATACCATAGCTCTATCATAGCAAATTATTGTCCATTAAGGTAAGTGCTGCTTGAATATTGGCATTTTTTACATAAAAATGAGAAATTGCTCCCTGCATATAGACGGCATACGGTTCCCTTAGGGGACCATCTGCAGAGAACTCACTGGTTGCGCCTTGGATGAATGTCCCCCCTGCCATTATTACTTCATCGACATAACCTGGCATCTCGGAAGGAACAGGCAGGACGTGGGAATCGATAGGTGATCCTTTTTGCAGGCCTTGACAGAAAGAGATCATCTTATCTTGAGAATTGAATTTAATCGCTTGAATGATATCAGTCCTCTGGTCTTCTGCTTGGGGGTGAACTTCAAATCCTAGATATTTCCAGAAAGCTGCGGAAAAAACCGCACCTTTGATAGCTTCACTAACTGTCAGGGGGCTGAAAAACAATCCTTGATATAACAGTCTAAGATTATCAAGCGTAGCACCGACATCTCTACTGATACCCGGGGCTGTAAAACGGTTAGCTGCTTTGGCTACTAAATCCTCTCTACCAGCTATATATCCACCAGTCGGGGCCAGGGTGCCTCCTAGATTCTTAATTAAGGAGCCGGCCATAATGTCAGCACCTACATCACCAGGTTCTTTTTCCTCTACCAGCTCACCATAACAGTTATCTATAAAGATATCTATTTGAGGATATTTTGCTTTTGCGAGGTTAACAAATTCCTCAATCTGTTTAATATTTATGGAGTTTCTCCATTCATATCCTCGAGAGCGTTGTAATATAAAAAGTTTAGTTTCAGGTTTAACCAGAGAATCAAGTTTTTCAACCTGAATTTTGTTGTCCTCTGATAATGGTAAAATGTCATATGTTATGCTTAGGTCAATTAAGGTACCTGGTTGGTTTTGTTTAATGCCAATGACTTGTTGGAGGGTATCATAAGGCATTCCTGAAACAGAGACGAAATGGTCTCCTGGTCTTAATAAGCCAAATAACACAGAAGCTATAGCATGTGTTCCCGAGACGAACTGATGCCTAACCATCCCACTCTCCGTGCCCATTATAGAAGCTATGATTTTATCTAGATTATCTCGCCCAGAATCACCTAAGCCATAACCAGTGGTACCGGTCAAGTGGTAGGTAGATATATTAGCCTTTTGAAAAGCATGAAGTACTTTTTGATGATTCTTCTCAGCAATTAGATCAATCAGCACGCTCTGTTGAGCCAAAGCTCGATTAGCATAATCTACAGCCTCTTTTACCATTAAAGGTAGTTCTAAATAGCTCAAAAGTATTCCCCCATAAGTTTTACATACAATATTTGTTCTTATATTTATAGTGATATTTGTGTATTACATAGCCTGTCTCTTATACACATCT